>CAYQMQ010000043.1:0-12702 GCA_964418395.1 uncultured Actinomycetota bacterium | reverse complement strand
GGCGCGGCAGGCCCCACTGTTCGGTCAGCTCCAGCGGGATGCGCACCAGCCACTCGGTGGCGTCGGCGCTGGCGACGACGTACGCCCGGATCTCCCGCTCTGCTTCGGCCGAGGCCGCGGTCTCGTCGGTGGCGGCCAGGGCCGCGATCACGCCAGCGGAGACAACGGCGATGAGGATGCCCACCGTCGCGGTGGGAAGCCCGGACGGGGTTGGGCCGGACCGCATGTGGTGCCTCCCGCTGTGGACGCGGCTGTGGAGGGCCTCTCCCCCGGCGGGCGGGCCGGGGAAGAGGCCAGGGGCGAGCTAATCCACCGACCGGTAGCCGCGGAACTCGAACTTTTGCGCGCGCTTTCCGGTTTCCACCTCCGCGGTGTAGAGGTTGCGCTTCGAGTCCGTGGCCAGGTTGTGGACCCATTGGAACTGTCCGGCGTAGCGGCCGCCTCGGCCGAACTGGTCGAGCAGCTCCTCGTCGGCTCGCAGCAGCGTGTAGATGTGCTGGTTGGAGCCGTCGGCGATGAACAGGAACGTCTCGTCGCGATCCGGTGAAAAGTCCACATCCCACGTCGACCCGAGACCGGGATCGCCTGGTTGCATGGCGAACTCGCTCACGAAGGTGCCGTCGGTCTCGAAGACCTGCACGCGGTTGTTGGCCCGATCGCAGACGTAGACCAGACCGTCGTTGGCCAGCACCGAGCAGTGCACCGGATTGCCGAACTGGTCAGCTTCTTGGTCATCGAACGGCGCCTCCCCGGCGGGGATCTCGGGGATCTCCTCCTGTCCGTAGGCGCCCCAGTGGCGCTTGTACTCGCCCGTGTCGGCATCGAATACAATCACTCGATTGTTCAGGTACCCGTCGGCGATGTACACCTCGTTGGCGTCTGGGTCGACGTCGCCGTCCGCCGGGCGCCCGAGCAACTCGGTGTCGTTGTTGCCGCCGGTCTCGCCCTTCTCCCCGATCTGCAGCAAAAACTCGCCGTCGCGGGTGAACTTCAGCACCTGATGGTCGTCGCCGCCATTTCCAGCGAGCCACACGTTGTTGTTGTGATCGACCCACAGCCCGTGCTCGTTGTCGAACCACTCATACGGCGCATCCTCAGGCACGCCCTCGGGACCCTCGACCGGCCCCCAGGCCTGCAGCAAATTCCCGTCACGATCGAACTGCATCACCGGCGGCGCCGGATCGGAGTGGATGAGCTCCGCATTCTCGTCGAGGCTGCGGGGGCGCTGCACGATCCAGATCGTGTCGTCCTGGGCGACATCCATTCCACCGACCTGCCCCAGAACCCAGTTGTTGGGCAGCGGCTTGGGCCAGTCGGGATCGACTCGGAACTGCGGCGCCACGTTCCCGTTCCCGGGCGCACCGCCGCCTTGACCAACGTCTGCCTCGGTTCCTTCGTCCGAGGTGCCCACGGCGGAAAGAAGGGCTGCCGCAAACACCAACAACCCTGCCACCACAAGCGATGCGACAAGACTTCTTTTTCTCGTCGTTGCGGCCACGATGCATCATCCCTTCTGAGAAGACAACCGTTGTGCTTGAAGCGTCTCTGACCTCCTTTCACGCGATTTCCAACCAGGGGGATGCGACGCTGCACCTTGCGCCCTGAGCCGGAGGGTTCGACAGGAGACAACGAGCTGGTGACAGCAGCGTGCGGTTCCGCCCACTGGCGCCCGGTCGAGGGAGCGCACTGTCCCCCGAGCGCGTCCCTTGCACATTTATACGTGCCGTAGATGCCAAACAGCCCCAAAGGAACCGATGGCTGAAAGACGTAGCAAAGGGAGCCTGGGCTGTCAAGGGTGCTTCATTCGACCCGGCGGGGGTGGGGCGACATGTAAGGATCACATCTGAAAATGTGGGGCCTGATGAGTCCGACCGGCCGGTATCCTCAGTGGCCGGCGGCGGTGATGGCTCGTCGGCAGGCCCGCTCGTAGGCCCAGGCCTGGCGGATCCGGCGCCACGCGCTCGGCGGTGGCGGCAGCTGCGACTGCCCGCCCCGTTCGGCGGGCCACAGCGTGTCGCCGTCCAAGCGGCCGGTGATGACCAAGGTCGCGCGCCGCTCGAGGTCGGCTGTGAAGTCGTGGCGCAGCAACGCCGCCTGCACGCTGCCGCGCGCACCGGCTCCGACGGGTACCCCGCCGAGGCGCAGCCGCTCTGCGCCCCAGTCGTCGACCGACACGGTGGCGACCTGCAGGCCGCCGCCGTTCCAGCACAGCACGCCGCTGTCGGGATGGGAACGGGCGGCGATCGGCCGAGGACGGCCAGCGGGTCGCAGCGTCACGAGCACGCGGGCGAGGTACCACCAGTTCTCGCGTCGTTGCAGCAGGGAGTCGGCGCGTAAGCGGGCTGGCGGGTGCTTGGCGAGCTCTTGCTCCACGAGCTCAGAAGTGAACCGTTCGCCCTCGGGGTCGAAGGCCACGGCGGGGACGACGGGCACTGCCAGGGGTTGCCAACCCGGCAGGGTGTGCCGGGCGTCGGACAGCACCAACATCACCTCGTCGGCGTCCGCGAGGCGATCGGCGAGGTCGCGATCGTCGTAGGTTAGGGCGAGAGCGGGTTCGCCCGAGAGCACCAGGGGGGTGCGCGCGGCGAGGCGGACGACCCCGTCGCCCTGGCTCCAGGCGAGCTCGGCGACCAAGGCCCGAAGGGCGCTGGCGCTCAGAGGGCTCTCGGGTTGATCCATGATTCCATTGAAGCGCAGCACCTCAGTCCCGTGTCGCAACGCCCCTTGACACGATCTCAGCTTTGCGGTTAGGTGAACCCTGCCATCGCGCAAGTCGGCAGGAGCCTGTCGTCCAAGCGCACAACCCGGGGGGCGGGTTTGACCCGCTAGCAGGGGAGGTGGCGAGATGCCGGCGATTGTCGTGGCGATCGTCGTCTTGGCCCTCTACGCGTTGGGGTTCCGCTTCTACTCGAAGTATTTGGCGGAGCGCGTGTACGGGCTCGAAGAGGACTTCGTCACCCCCGCTCACGAACTCCGGGACGGGGTCGATTATCTGCCCACCAACAAGCATGTGCTGTTCGGCCATCACTTCACCTCCGTGGCCGGCGCAGCCCCGATCGTGGGCCCGGCCATCGCCATGGTGTGGGGATGGGGTCCGGCGCTGGCGTGGATTGTGCTGGGCACGATGTTCGCCTCCGGCGCGCACGACTTCGGCGCCATCGCGGTCAGCGTGCGCCACAAGGCGCGCAACGTGGGGACGCTCGCTCAGGACGTGATCAGCCCCCGGTCGCGCACGCTGTTTTTGATCATCATTTTCTTCTTGCTCACGCTGGTCAACGCGGTGTTCGCGATCGTCATCGCCACGCTGTTCATCGCCAACCCCGAGGTGGTCATCCCGATCTTCGTGGAGATCCCGATCGCCATCGCCGTGGGCCAGTACGTGTACCGTCGCCAGACCCCCGCGCTGGTGCCCTCACTTGTCGGGGTGGCGCTGCTGTATGCGCTCATCCCGCTGGGTCAGGCCGTTCCGGTCGACATCGCCCCGCTAGCCGAGGCGGTGGGCTTGGAGCCCTCCCAGCTGTGGATCCTGGTCCTGTTCGTCTATGCCGGCATCGCCTCCCGCGTGCCCGTGTGGATCCTGCTGCAGCCGCGCGACTACATCAACAGCCACCAGCTGTTCATCGCCCTCGGCGTGATCTTCTTGGGCGTGCTGATCGGCTTCAACGAGATGGTGGCCCCGATCTACCGCGCGGGGCCGGAGGACGCGCCGCCGATCATCCCGTTCTTGTTCATCATCATCGCCTGCGGGGCGGTCAGCGGCTTCCACTCGCTGGTGTCCTCGGGTACCACCGCCAAGCAGCTCGACAAGGAGACGGACGCGCGCTACGTCGGCTACATGGGCTCGCTGGGGGAGGGTTCGCTGGCGATGGGGTCGGTGCTGGCCACCGGGTCGGGCTTGGCGATCGTCGGCCTCGAATGGGAGCAGCAGTACGCCACGTTCGCCGCGGCCGGCGAGAACGCGGTCGGCAACTTCGTCCAGGGGGTGGCCGGTTTTGCGACCAACCTGGGGGTGCCCGAGTGGTACGCGATCATCTTCGGCGCGTTGGTGGTGATCTCGTTCGCCGCCACCACCCTAGACACCGGCGTCCGCCTGCAACGCTACGTCATCCAGGAAATCGGCACGGTGGCCGGCATTACGTCCTTGGCGCGCAACCTCGGGTTGGTCACCGTGATCGCGGTGCTCATCCCGTTGGCGCTGGCGTGGTTCCCCGAGATCGCCTTCGACCAGCTGTGGCGCCTGTTCGGCACCACCAACCAGCTCACCGCCGGTCTGGCGCTGTCGGTGATCGCCGTGTGGGTGTTCAAGCGCCGGCGCAACCCCACCGCCCAGATCGTGCCGCTGGTGTTTTTGCTGATCATGACCCTCGGCGTGCTGGCGATCCAGTCGTGGGAGTTCTTCCAGGAGGAGGGCATCCCCCAGCTCGTGCTGCTGCCGATGAACGTCATCATCCTGGTGCTGGCCCTGTGGCTGATCGTCGAAGCGGTCATGGCGTTGCGGCGAGCACGCGGGGCGGCCCGCGAAGGCGAGCCCGAGCCCACCGAGCCTGAGGAACCCGGTGTGCGTTGAGCCGCGACAGGCAACAACGTGGGAGATGACAGCCATGCGACACCGCGTGATCCTCGTTCGCGAGTGGGACGTACAGATGGGCAGCTCGGGCTGCTGTGGTCGCCTGGGTGGTCTCGACAGCGAGTTGTGCGCTCCCAGCGAGGTCAACCAGCGCGCCCGACAGAACATGGAGACGATGGGGGCCGTCTACCGCGCGCTGTTGGCCGAGTTCGGCGACGAGCGCCTCGACCTGACCGTGATCGACCCCCGCAACACCGCCGCGATCGTGCCGATGGTCTATCGGGACGCCCGACGCCGTGGGATGACCCGCCGCACGGCGCTGCGGCAGGTGGGCGCCGGCACCTCCACGGGCGCGGTGGTGGTCGACGGCAAGGTGGTGACTTCTCGCGGGGTGCCTGATCCAGCAGAGGCGCTCGACGCGGTTCGCGCGGAGCTCACCGCCCCGGCATGAACGAGCCCCACGGCGCGCGCGGTTCCGCCGAGGGTGGCCGCTCCGGTCCGCTGAGGCGGCTCTGGCGCGGTCTGCGGGTCGCCGTCGACGCCTACGAGGAGGTCTACCAGCTCCGTTACCAGTCGGCGCTGCAACGCGAGGCGCGGCGGCAAGAGGACGTGCTCGTCACGCTGGTCTTCCTCGAGGCACTCGGCGTGGACAACCCCGCAGCGAGCGTCACCGCCGAGCTCTATCCCGAGCTGATCGCCGCCTACCATGACTGGCATCGGCGCGAGGGCTGGGAGCGCTCACCCGAGCCCGGGGTCTGCTGTTGACAACAACCGAGCGGCCTATCGTGCTGCTGTCCGGCAAGGGCGGGGTGGGCAAGACCACGTTGGCCGCGGCCGCGGCGCTGCGACTCGCCGAGGAGGGACAGCGCACGCTGCTGGTCTCCACCGACCCCGCGCACTCCACCGGGGATGTGCTCGGGGTGCCCCTTGGCGCCGAGCCCACAGCGGTGCAGGAGGGGCTCGACGCCCTTGAACTCGACCCCGAGCAGGCGGCCGCCGACCACCTCACCCGGGTGGAGGAGGCCGTCGCTGACCGCGTCGACCCTGACCTGTGGCCGCAGGTGAAGCGCCACCTCCAGCTGGCCCGCGACAGCCCCGGGATGATGGAGTCGGCGACGTTTGAGCGCGTCGCCGACCTCTTCGAGCGCTGTCCCGGTGAGTACGACCGGCTCGTGGTGGACACCGCGCCCACCGGGCACACGCTGCGGTTGTTGTCGCTCCCGGCGCTGCTGCAAGCGTGGGTGGAGGGCCTGACCCGCCAGCGCGAGAAGGTCACCGGCACCCAGCGGATGCTGCGCAACCTCGCCGGCGACGACCGCCAGGACGACCCCGTCCTCACCCGGCTGCACGAACGCCGCCAGCGGCTGTCGCGCGCCGGCGAGCGGCTGCGCGCCGACACCGCGGTGTGGCTGGTGTTGATCGCTGAGCGGCTCCCGATCGAGGAAACCGCCCGCGCGCTGGCCCAGCTCGCCCGCCACGACATCGCCGCCGCCGGGCTGATCGTCAACCGCGTGCTGCCGGCCGAGGTCGACGGTGACTTCCTTGCCGAGCGGCGCGCCCAGCAGGACGACTATCTGGCTGAGATCAACGAGCGATTCGGCGGTCGGCGGGTGGTGACGGTGCCGCAACTGCCTCGCGACGTGTCGCGGCGCGCTGACCTCGACCAGATCGCCACCACCCTGGGCGCCATCCTCGATCACACCACGAGCTAGCAGCCCTTCCGCAGCGGGGATGCCCCGTGCTGCTCGGCGGATCGACGACCCGAACCCTGACGGATCGGGCGATTTCCGTTGCCATGACGTGCTGACGGGGAAGTCCCCCGGGATCGTCGGCGGGGGCCGATTCCGTCCCCGCCGACGAGATGGACGGTCAGCCCCGGGCCACCGTCCGACGGAGCAACAGCCAGCTCAAGACCATGGCGATGCCCATGCCAGCAGCGAGAGCCGCGGCGATCGCGGCCCAGGCCGGCAGGCCTGGCACCGTCAGGCTCGCCGCGGCGGGGTTGGCATCATCAACCTGGTACGAGGCGAAGTAGACGTCTTCGGCCTGGTTTTCGTAGTTGGCGTTGCGGGTGTCTTGCCAGGTCATGTACACGGTGTCCTCGGTGGAGGCGATCCCGACGTGACCGTGGATGTGGGAGTTGTTGGACCACACGCCGACTTCTCGGTTGATGCTGCGGTCGGTGATGCGCGCGTTGGGCATGAAGGTTTCGCCCTGGTCGGTGGAGTTGCTGTAGTAGACGTCTTGGAACCCGTCGAAGTTGGAGGCTTCCTCGCCGACGGGCCGCTCGGGGTAGGGGCTGTTGCGGAAGTCGAACCAGGCCACGTCCACCCGTCCGTTGGGCGCAACCGCGATGCCCGGGTCGTATTGCTCGACCCACTCTCGGTCCTCCGAGTCGTTGATCTGGACTGGTGACTCCCATGTGTCACCGCCGTCGTGGGACACGCGCATGAACACGTCCCGGTCGGTGTCGGCCTCGCTCAGTTCGGGGTCCAACGCCCCATACCAGATCGCGTACAGGGTGCCGTCATCCGGATCGGCGGTCAGTTCCCATTTGCGGCCCAGACCCCAACCCATGTGGCCAGCGTGGAGCTCTTGGGGCTCGCTCCAGCTCTGCCCCCCGTCAGTGGACCGCCGGTAGTCCACCGCCCGCGGCAGCGGGTCCTCGTCTTCCGGAGTCTGGCCCAGCGTCGGAAGGACGGCGTGCACAACGCCGTCGGGATCAACCGCGATCCGCGCCTGGTAAGCGCCCCGCTCGTCGGAGACCACCACCGGCTCGGAGAAGCTGTCCCCGCCGTCGTCGGAGCCCATTACCATGGCCTTGCTGGCCTCATCGCCGCTGCCGCGTTGCTGCCACGACACGTACACGTTGTCAGGATCGCTGGGATCGACCTCAACACGCGGCCGGCGGTTCACATTGCGGCCGTCGTCCTCATCGATCTCCTCGGGCGCCTCGTAGAGCATGCTCGTATCAAACGTCCGCCCGCCATCGGTCGACCGGGCCAAGAACACGTGGCGGGGCAAATCGCCGCGACCGCGATCGTTGAACTGCGGATCGTGGGCCGTGAAGACCACGTACAAGACCCCGTCCTCACCGAACGTCAGCCAGCTGTTGTTGGTGCTCATGGGATCGCTGCCGCAATCGGTGTAGGGCTCCTCCATCACCTCACCGCCGGAGAACCACCGCTGCCCTCCGTCGCTGGAGACATGCACTGAGCAGTCCATCCTGCGCCGATGCTCGGTTTCGAGAATGACCAACTCCTCGGTATCGGGATGCACGTCAATCAGGGGCGCAGCATGGGCCCGCGACGGATCAGGGTTGGTGGTGACCTGGACGGGTGCTGTTGCTTGCGCATGAGGCGGGTCTTGCGTGCTGTCCTGAGCAAAGCCCGGCGACGCCGTCAAGAGCAGCAGCCCTGACATCGCGGCGACAAGCCAAATCTTAGTGCGCATGGTGGGTCTCCGGATTCCATTAAGAGCGGTCTCGCTAAGAACGGTGCCGCTCGCGTCTCTTCTTCTCTCGGTAGTGCCCGTCGACGCAAACCCCCGCCGGACATACCACTAGCAGCGCTCCCCAAGCCGACGAATCCCTCGCGAGTAACGCTTCACCCAAGCTACGCGACCCCGTCATATATCTCAATAGGTGTCAAACGCATTTACCTCCTCTTTGGCACGGCTTTACTAGGCACACCGTCGTCGGCCCCACTGGGCGACCGTCATCGCCTGGCTCGAGAACGCCGCCGTGCTGGGTGCCACGCGGACTACGGACCTATGTCCCTCCCGAGGGGGGCTCCGACTTCCGTCCGTGCGCAGAGGGCGAACTGTCGTTGAGGCCCGAGGGTGGCTGTGGTGGAACCCATGCGTGGTTTGCGGCGTCCAACCCCTCACGAGGGCTCTGCGGCCGTTGCAAGGAACAGCCGATGAAGCGGGCAGCGGTGGCGGTGGGTGTTGCCGTGGCGCTTGCGGGTTGCGGTACGGCAGAGCAGACGGCGCAACCTGGCGACGCCGAACAGGACGAGGCGAGCAGCGCCTGGGGACCGCTGGCCGTGCAAGCCCCTCAAGAGGGCACGATGGACGCCCGAGGTCGGGGCACGCTGCGGATCGGTGAGCAGTGCGTGTTCCTCCAAGCCCCAGCCGGAAACTCGTTGGTGGTGTGGCCGGCGGACCGTACGACGTGGGACGGAGACAACGCCGCCGTCGTCTTCGACGCCGCCGATGCGGGCACGGTCCGACTCGCCGACGGCGACCGCGTGGCCTCCACCGGTGGGTTCGACCAGGGCGGGACTCCCTCTGAGGAGTGGGTCCCGGTCGACTGGGTTTCGCCGCTTGCGCCGGCCTGTGAGACCGACGTGCGCTGGATACTCGGCGGCATCGAGAAGTATCGCGACCGCGATAAGCCCGAGAACCCGGCTGAAGATCCCGCAGTCCAGCCGTTGATGGACGACTACGGCATCTCCGAGTCGCAAGCGATCAGCCAGATGGAAATCCAGGTTGGGGCCGGCAAAGCGAGTGGCGAGTTGCCACCGGACCTCGCGGCGGTCTACTCCGGCCGCGAAATCCACCACGATCAGGGCGCCAGGGTCGTGGTGGCGATGACCGATCGCGGGCTTGCCGACGCGATGCGCGAGCACTTCGCCAGCTATGGCGTCACCGACGTCGAGATCCGCGTCGTCGCCCACACCAAGGACCATCTCACCGCCATCGCCGAGCAGTTGCAGCAACGGCTTCGCAACGCCCGCGACCCTGAGGACGACCGGCACGTGGCGGTCAGCCTCGCCTCGCTGGGAAAGGTCACGGTCGAGTTCGTTGACGGCCCGATGAACGACACCGAACGCGACGTGCTCGCCGAGGCGCGGGCTGATCCTGACACCTTCGAGGTCCGTGAGGTGGATCACATCGACACGGCCGTCGATGTCGACGGGGACTCGCGCGACGAGACCGACTAAGTGCGCTGGGCTGCGACGAGGTAACAGCGTGCGGCGTTGGATCAGGCCCGGCTGCGTTGGAGCGGTCCTGACAGTCGGCAGCCCCGCTGGCCCCGGGCATGACGCTGCCGGAATTGACGCGAGGCCGGCGCGGTAGTATCCGCGGCTCGTGTGTTGCACTGATCGAACCGCGATCCGATGAGACCGTCGAGTGG
This sequence comes from uncultured Actinomycetota bacterium, assembly GCA_964418395.1. GTDB lineage: Bacteria > Actinomycetota > Nitriliruptoria > Euzebyales > Egibacteraceae > QS-5-72-10. The sequence continues at coordinate 2,995 of CAYQMQ010000043.1, read as the reverse complement.
GTTGCCGATGGCACAGGCCGCGTCGCTGAGCGGGTTTCCGGAGTGGCTGCCGGCAGAGAGCCTCGCCGAGCAGCAGGTGGTCGACACGCTGGGCGAGGTGTTTGAGTTGCACGGGTTCGGCCCGCTGGGGCTGCGGGCGGTGGAGCCGTTGGAGTGGTTGTTGGCCAAGGGCGAGACCGACAAGGAGATCTATGTGCTCAACCGCCTGCACGCCGAGGAGGGCGGCGAGGATGCCGGGTTGGGGTTGCGGTTCGATCTGACGGTGCCGTTGGCGCGGTATCTCACCGAGAACGCCGGCCGGCTGGTGTTTCCGCTGCGGGTGTATCAGATCCAGAAGGTGTGGCGCGGCGAGCGCCCTCAGGAGGGCCGCTTTCGCGAGTTCCGCCAGGCCGATATCGACGTGATCGGCCACGGCCAGCTGCCGGCCCACTACGACGCCGAGTTGCCGCTGGTGATCGCCGACGCGTTGCAGCGGCTGCCGTTGCCGCCGGTGCGGCTGCGGGTCAACAACCGCAAGATCGCCGAGGGCGTCTATCGTGCGGTGGGCATCACCGACATCGCCGGAACGCTGCGGGCGGTCGACAAGCTCGACAAGATCGGCCGCGAGGGCGTCCATCAGCTGTTGACCGACCAGGTGGGCTGCACCGACGCGCAAGCCGACACGTGTCTGCAACTGGCCGACATCGGCGCCGACGATCTGTCGTTCGTCGACCAGGTGGGCCAACTCGGCATCAACGACGACCTGGTACAGGAGGGGCTCGACGAGCTCGCCGCGGTCGTCCAAGCCGGCCACGACCACCAGCCCGGGCTGGTGACCGCCGACTTGAGCGTGGCCCGCGGTCTGGACTACTACACCGGCACCGTCTACGAGACCCAGCTGGTGGGCCACGAATCGATCGGCTCGGTGTGCTCGGGCGGGCGCTACGACCAGCTCGCCACCACCGGCGGCGACACCTATCCCGGCGTGGGCCTGTCGGTCGGCATCACCCGCCTGCTCAGCCGCCTGTTCGGCCACCGGCTGCTGTCGGCCAGCCGCAGCGTGCCCACCTGCGTGCTGATCGCCGTCCCCACCGAGGACGACCGGCGCCGGTGTGGCCACATCGCTGCGGCGCTGCGCGCCCGCGGCATCGCCTGCGAGGTCGCCCCGACCGCCGAGCGCTACGGCAAACAGATCCGCTATGCCGACCGCCGCGGCATCCCCTACGTGTGGTTTCCCACCGACCCGCCCGAGCGTGACGAGGTCCGCGACATCCGCTCCGGCGAGCAAACCCCCGCCGACTGCGACGAGTGGATGCCCCCACCCCACGACCTGCACCCGACGCTGACCGGCCAGCGTTGATGACACGCACGGTCCCCCGGTCGACCTGGTGTGGTTTTCGTCGCCCAGCCTGAGCTCATGTCGCAGCGGGACTCGACCTCAACAGCTCCGATACAGCCGCTCGGCGTGCAGCACCGGCAACTGATGCGCATCCACCGTGTCCGCTACGGTCGCCGTCCATCGATCCGGCTCCACCATGCGCGCCTCGGACGTCTCCGCGAAGGCGAAGGGCTCGAAGTAGCGCCAGTTGTCGAAGGCGTCGGCCCGGGGGATGTGGGGATAGCGTTCGCAGAAGGGCTCCACCCCGATGCGAGGATGATCACGCTGCAGCGAGAACGCCGCGGTCAGCGCCTTCCGAACTCGCGTCAGCACCTCGTCGCTGACGGCGTCCGCAGCGATCAGCCCGCTGGCGTAGCCTTCGCCACCCAAGGGGATCGCCCGCACCGTCACCCCGGCATAGCTGCGAACCGGGATGGTCTCAGCCCAAGAGGGGACGACGTCGACCGTGCCCGCCTGAAGCGCCGCCGAGGGATCGCCCTCGACCGACACGATCTGTGATGCTTTGGCGTTCAGCCGAGCCAGAGCCCACGTGTAGGCCTCGGTCATGAACGCCAGCCCCCAGCGGGCAACGGACCGGTCCGGCAAGTCCTGTGGGGTCATGAGCTCGGAATCGTTCCGCACGAGCGCGGCGATCGGGTCGCGTTGGTGCAGCGGCATCACGAACCGGACCGGAAGCTCGGACGCCGACGCTGCTTGGGCTCGCAGGAAGTACAAGGTCGCGGTCAGGCCGAGCTCCGCCTCGCCCGATGCGAGCCGCTCGGTGGTTGCGCCTTGACCGTCCAGCAGTTGGACATCCAACCCATGGTCAGCGAACAGACCGCTCGCTGTTGCCGCGAAGAACGGCAAGTGGACGCCGGACAGTCAATGAGCGCACCACAGCATGATGCGCACTCGGTCAGCCATCGAACGCCTCCTTCTCGTTTCGGGCCTGCAGGTCGTTCGCAGCCCCTGAGCCGCCTCGCGGTAGGCGAGCGGAATCACGTCGACATCGGTCACTCCGCGAGAGCGAGATCCGCGCGGCACACGCGTAGCAACCACCCCAGGCCCTCTGTCCCGTCCGGGCCGCCCAGTTCGGCGGCCCGTCAGATCGTAGCCGGTGGTGACATCGCTGTCGTCGCGCACGAGCGTGGCCATCGAGCTGCGACCGTGCACCGCGGCGACAGGTCGCATCTTCAGCGGACCCTTGGCCGCTGCCACCGCACCTCTCGGATTTCACTCGTGGTTATGGGACTGCCCACCGGGGAGACTCCCGGTGACGCGTTGCTCGGGCAGTCGAGTCGCTCGAGGGCCCGCTGAGAAAGAGTCGGGACGAACAAGCCGCCCGACGGCCCTGCTGCCGTGTCGAGTGAATGAGCACTCTCGACACCGCGTGCGGCACCAGCGATCATGGCACCGAGAAGGAGTTGAGCGGCGACCACCGGTGCGTACGGTCAGCCGCTTGGCTGGCCCGCAGCCCACTGAGGGTCACCGCCTCGGTTCGGATCTCGAGGGGATGTGCGATGACCCCCGCCGTCTATTACCAGCATCTCTCGGCCACGCTGTTGGAGCTGGCCGACACCCTGGGGTCGGACTACGACCTCGTGGACTATCTCGACACGCTGTTGCAACGTGCGTGTG
>CAYQMQ010000042.1:0-12757 GCA_964418395.1 uncultured Actinomycetota bacterium | reverse complement strand
GGCGGTTGTCGCCGACCACGATCGCTTGCGACACCAGCCGGTGGGACTTGAGCCGTTCTTCGAGCACGGCGGGGGCGACGTTCTTGCCGCCGGCGGTGACAATCAGCTCCTTCTTGCGGCCCGTGATCTGGAGGTACCCATCCTCGTCGAGCCGGCCCACATCGCCGGTGCGGTACCAGCCGTCGGCGGTGAACGACTCGCGAGTGGCTTCGTCGTTGCGCCAGTAGCCGGTGAAGACGCCGGGGCTGCGCAGCAGCACCTCGCCGTCCTCGTCGATCTTGATCTCCACGCCGGCTTGCGGGCGTCCGACAGTGCCGATCTTGTTGGCCTTCGGCGGGTTGACGACCGATGCCGCCGACGTCTCGGTCAAGCCGTAGCCCTCGAGGATGGTGACCCCGGCGGCGTTGAAGAAGTGGGCGATGTGGGGCGCGAGCGGGGCGCCGCCGGACACGCAGTAGCGCACGCGGCCACCGAGGCCGGCCCGCAGCTTGGAGTAGATGAGCTTGTCGAACAGCGCGTGCTTGATCTTGGTGAGCGCCCCGGGCGAGTCCGACGCCGACCACTCCTGGGCGGTGGCCACCGCCCCGGCGAACACCTTGCCCTTCAGTCCGCCACCAGCCGTGCGCTGAGCGCCGTTGTAGACCTTCTCGAACACGCGCGGCACCGCCAGCAAGAACGTCGGCTGGAACGCGGGCAGGTCCTCGGTCATGGTGTCGACCGAGCGGGCATACCCCATCAGCACCTGGTTCTCGATGCAGCCGAACTGGATGATGCGCGCGAACGAGTGAGCCAACGGCAGGAACAGCAGAGTGGAGTCCTCGCGGCTGAAGAACTCCGACATCGTCTCCTGCACGCCCCGCGCGGTGGCCAGCAGGTTGCCGTGGGTGAGCATGCACCCCTTCGGGTTCCCGGTGGTGCCGGACGTGTAGATGATGGAGGCCATGTCGTCCCGTCCGAGCGCTTCGACGCGGCGATCGACCTCGGCGCGGGCGTCATCGGTGGCCCGGTCGGCGAGCCGGTCCAGGCCGCCCTCGTCGATCACGAAGATCTCGCCGAGCGAGCCGGCCTGTCCGCGGGCATCGTCGAGCCGCTTGCCGTGATCGGGGGTGGCGGCGATCGCGTGGGCGCTCTCCGAGTTGGACAGGATCCACGCGCACTGGTCGGCGGAGCTCGTCTCGTAGATGGGGACCGTGACAGCACCGGCCATGAGGATGGCGTAGTCCGAGAGGGTCCACTCGATCCGCGTGTTGGCCATGAGCGCGATGCGCTCGCCCTTTTCCACACCGAGCGCGACCAGGCCGGCGGCGAGCTCGCGAGCTCTCTCGTGCACTTGTGACCACGTCATGGACCGCCAGCCGGAACCGTCGTGGTAGCGCAGGATGTCGCGCCGTGGCTCGGAGCCGGCGCGGTCGCGCAGCGTGGTGGTCAGGTCCTCGTGCTCGTCGATCTGCGGAGCGGGGGGGCCTTGGACGTGTGTCGGCGGCATGGTGGCTCCTCGCCTCGGTTGCCTCACCGGCCGGCGGCCATCGGGCGGCGCCGGCGCATGACGGCGATATCCCTCGCGCCCGCACCTTACCCGACGCGCCCAGAGGCGCGCCCGGAACAAAGCGATCACGCGTCGGGCTCGCCCGGCGCGGTGATCATCCACGTCGCCGAGGCGGGCGCCGGGCCCCGCCCTTGTCGGCGGCGCGCAGAAAGCCGGCGACCGCTGTGGCCCACTCCCCTGGTTCCTCGCGCATCGCGCTGTGCCCCGCCCCGTCCAGCACGGCGAGCTGAGCGCCCGGCACGGTCGCGGCGAGCTGGCGGGCGGCGCTGACCGGCCAGGCGTCGTCGTCGGCGCCGTGGATCACCAGCACCGGCACGTCGATGCCGCGCAGGAAGGCGCCGAGCGGCTCGGCGGTGACCAGCGCCCGGGCGGTGCCGACCACCGCGGCAGGCGGAAGGTGGGCCAGTCGCCGGGCGGTGCGCTCCCGTTCCGCCGCCGAGGCCCCGTGGTCGACGGCCATCTCGACCGCGGCCGTCGGCCCGCCGTCGCGCACGGCGGCAGCGATCCGCGTGACGCGTTCCCCGGCCTCGTCGGGCAGCGCGCCGGGGCCGGTGCTGGCCAGCACCAGTCCGGTCACGCGCTGGCTGGCCGACGCCGCCGCTCGTTGCACCAGCAGCCCGCCGAGGCTGTGTCCGGCCAAGTACACCGGGCCAGCAGCGCAGCGCATCACGAACGCCAGCAGCCACCGCGACAGCGCGGCCAGCTCGTAGGCTGCGGGGTCCGCCGGGCCGGCGTGCGGCTCGGACTCGCCGTGGCCAGGCAGGTCCACCGCCAGCACGCGCCGGTCGACGGCCAAGGGGGCGACGACATCCGCGAAGTCCTCGCGATCGCCGGTGAACCCGTGCACCAGCACCAGCGGCGGGCCCGGCCCGTCACCGGCCTCGTCGTAGGCCGCCACGCGGCCGGCCACCTCGACCGTGCGCATGAGCCCGCAGGCTAGCGATCCGCGGCCGGTCGCTACGATGGACCGCCGTTCCCCGTTCGGCCGTGGCCGCCCACGGCCCGCAGCGCGTTGGAGGTGGCCGTGAGCATCGAGCCCGTCGTCGCCAGCGAAGGCTGGGGGGTACTGCACCTGTTCTTCCACCTGCGCCGGGACATCCTGGCCGATCCGTCCGTTGACGCCGACGCCGCGGCCAAGGACTTCGCGGCACGCGTGCGGGCCTTCCACGACCGTGAGGACGGCCAGGCGATCACGTTCAGCGTGCTCGGGCAGAAGGCCGACATCGGGATCATGGCCGTGTGCCCCGACTTCAGCGCGCTGGATGCGTTCTCCGTCGAGCTGGGGGCCAGCGAGCTCGGGCCGGCGTTGGTGCCCGCGGCGAGCTACGTCTCGATGACGGAGCTCAGCCCCTACACCTCCACCGCCGACGACGAGGCAGACCGCCTGCAGCGCGAGGAGGGCCTCGAGCCGGGCGATGCCGAGTTCGAGCGCCGCCTGTCCGAGTTCCGCGAACGCATGGCCGCCTACGCCGAGCACCGCCTGCACCCTCAGCTTCCCGACCGCAAGGTGATCGGCTTCTACCCGATGAGCAAGCGCCGCGACGGGGAGGACAACTGGTATCGCCTCGATTTCGCGACGCGCAAGCAACTGATGGGCGGTCATGCCCGCGTCGGCCGGCGATACCGCGGGCAGGTCGTGCAACTGATCACCGGCTCGACCGGTCTGGACGACTGGGAGTGGGCGGTCACCCTGTTCGCCGACGAGCCGGGCGTCCTCAAGGACATCGTCAGCGAGATGCGCTTTGACGAGGTCTCGGCACGCTACGGAGAGTTCGGTCCGTTCGTCACCGGCCTGCGCGCCGAACCCGATGCGCTGCTCGCCCACCTGGGTGCCACCACGGGCACCTGAGCCCGACAGCAACCGAGGCATGAGCCGAGCGGGCGGTGTCGCCCCTCCCCCGCTCGGCCCCCTCTCCAGGTGCGGCTAGTTGAGCGCGTCCTTCAACGCTTTGCCCGCCTTGAACGCGGGAGCGTTGCTCGGCGGCACCTCCACCGTGTCCCCGGTCTGTGGGTTGCGGGCGGTGCGAGCCGAGCGCTCGCGGACCTCGAAGCTGCCAAAGCCGGTGATGGTGACCTTCTCCCCGGCCCGCAGCGACTCCGTGATGGTGTCGAGCAGGCCGTCCAAGGCGGCGGCCATGTCGGTCTTGCTCAGCTCAGCGGTGTCCGCGGCGGCGTCGATCAACTGCTGCTTGTTCATGACGTCCTCTCATGCTCGTGGTCAGATCGCCCGTTGGCCCCGGCACGTCGGATTATGGCCGGAGGTTATGGCTAGCCTCGCAGCGTGCCCCGTTGGCTCAGCGACTGCAAGGAACCGCCTCGTGGGAGCATGCCCGATGCGCCGCAGAAGCGGGGTCGCATCGGCTCACCCCGTGACGGCGTCGGCCAGGCGCTGCCACCCCTCGGGGTCTTCCCCGATGACGAGATCGTCGCCGTAGCGGGCCAGCGGCAGCCGCAGCAGCGTGGGGTCATCGACCATGCGGTCGATCCAGCCGTCATCGTCGGTGGACAGATAGGCCAGCCCCTGTCGCTGGTAGGCACGCGAGCCCGGGTCCAGCAGCGTCTCCGCTCCGAAGTGCTCGACGAAGCGCCGCAGCTCGCCGGGGGCTGGTGCGCGCTGGCGGCAGTCCACCTCGTGCACCGAGACCCCGCGCTCGGAGAAGAAGCGCTGGGCCTTGCGCGACGACGCCGACTTGGGATGGACGAACAGCTGCACGCGTTCCATGGACGCGATGCTAGGGCGTCAGGCGGTCACCTCGCCGGCGGTCACCCGTCGTTCCACCCGATGGCCGCCCGCGATCGCCGCGGCGACGAGCACGATGCCGAGCACGTGCCACACGCCGAACGGCTCGCCGAGCACCAGATGCGCCCACAGGCTGGCCAGCGCCGGCACGGACGCCAGCGCCAACGAGGCCAACGCCGCTGAGATCCGGGGGTGGGCCCAGTTCAACAGCAGATGGCCGTTGCCAGGCCCGAACGCCAACAGCACGAGCAGGCCGAAGCTGGGAGCGTCGACCACGAACGCCTCGGGACCGCCGAACGCGGCCACCGGCGCGACGACCGCAAGGGCCACCCCGAGGAAGGTGGCGGTGAACGTCAACGTGGGCGCGCCGTCGACGCGGGCGCGTTTGGCGGCCAGGAAATAGATCGTGAACGCCGCGAGGTTGGCCACCGCCAGCAGGTCGCCCGGCAGGCTGCGCACCTCGTCACCGGTGGTGGCGACCATCGTCAGCGCCACCCCGGCGATGCCCACGACGCTCCACGCCACCAGCGCCCGCGGGACCGCTTCGGCGACCACGCGACGGCTGACGAGCGCCACCAGCAGCGGCTGGATCGAGACGATCAGGGTGACCACCGCCACCGAGGTGAGCTGAGCCGCGCTGATGAACAGCAGCTGATGGGCGCCGAACGCGGCGCCGGCGGCAAGGGTGGCCCCCCGCAGCCGCGGCCAGGGCAACCGCCAAGCCAGCGCGACCGACCCGAGGCCGGCCGCGCCCAACCCGAGTCGCCAGGCGGCCAGCGGCGCGGGGTCCAGCGGGATCACCTTGACGAGGGTGAACCCCCAGCTGAACCCGAGCACGGCCACCACGACGGCGGCGAGCCCGGCGCCGTGGTCCACTCGATCCGGTGTCGGGGTGCCGGGCGGTGACGCGTTCACCACGTCAGGCGACCGCCTCGAGGACCTCGTCGAGGCTGGGGTTGACCAGGAACCGATCACCGACTTGGACGGTCGGCACGATCTCGTCGCCGCCCGAGGCCTGCTGCACCAGCTCGGCCTTGGACCGGTCGTTCCAGATGTCGACCTCGTCGAAATCGATGTCGCGGCTGCGCAGCGCGGCCTTCAGCTGCTCGCAGTAGCCGCACATCGGACGCCAGTAGACGGTGATCGAAGTCATGGGTGCTCCTGGTGGGTGGCAGCGGACCATGCTGTCAACGCCGGAGATCGCCCGCACCTTCCCTCGGTTCGGGCTCGGTTCACACGCAGCCCACGGTCCGCGGCTATCCTTTCCCGCCAGCTTTCATGGTCCACACACCTCGCCTTTCCCGCCTGATCGCCGCAGCGGCGGTCGTCGGCGTCATCGCGGTGGGGGTGTTCCTGTTCGCGCGCGCCGAGGGGGATCTCTCCCCCGCCGACGAGGATGGGCCCGCGGCCGTCCAAGGACACGACGCCTGTCGCACCGAGGAGCCCGGCGGCGACCGGGTCGCCGGCGCGGACCGGTTCGCCACGGCGACATGCGCCTCGCGGGTCACCTACCCGGATGCGGGCGCCGTCGACCACGTGGTGTTGGCGCGTGGGGACGCTCAGGGCGAGCTCGCCGACGCGCTGGCGGGAGCGGTGCTGGCCGACCACGTCGGTGGACCGGTGCTGCTGGCCCTGCCGCAGCAGCTGCCCGAAGCCACCCGCGAGGAGTTGACCCGGCTCGGTCCCGAGACGGTCACGATCCTGGGCGGTACTTCGGCAGTGGGGTCAACCGTCGAAGCCGAGGTCGACGAGCTGGTCGGGGACGTGGAGCGGCTCGCCGGCTCCACGCGGGTGGCCACGGCCGCGCGGATCAGCGAGCGCGCCCGCGGGTCCGACACCGCGTTCGTCGTCAACGGATTCCGCCCGGCGGACTCCCTGGTGGCCGCGGCCCCGGCCGCGCGGCAGCGCGCCGGCCTGGTGCAGGTGCACCGGGACCACGTGCCGGAGGTGACCCGGCGGGCCCTGGGCAACGTCGAGGACGTGATCATCATCGGTGGCCACACCGTGGTGTCCGAGACGGTGGCCGCGGAGCTGCGCGACACCGTCGGCGGCACGGTGCGCCGCGTGGCCGGTGGCAACCGCGGGGAGACATCGGCCTCGGTGGCCCGGGCGTTCCCGGCTGGGCAACGGGTGCATCTGGCCGCGGCCGCTGACGCCAACCTGGTCGACGCGGTCACCGCCGGCTGGATGGCCGCTCGCGGGGAGGGCGGGTCGGTGGTGTACAGCCTTTCCGATCGGCCGTTGCCGGCGGTCGAGCGCTGGTTGCGGCTGGGTGGTCTCGGCGACGCCGACGAGCTCGTGCCCGTCCGCCTGGTGGGTGGCGGCACGGTGTTGACCGATCAGCTCGTCGCACGGCTGCAGACCTACTACGAGGAGGCCAGTGAGGGCGGGCCGCCCGACGAGATCCGCGGCTGGTGGGTCCACGCCTTCGACGACACGCTGCACACCCGCGAGAGCCTTCACCGGATGTTGGACGAGGCCGCCCGCTCCGGGGCGAACACGATCATCGCCCAGGTCTCCCGTCGTCAGGACGCCACCTACGCGTCGTCGCAGCTGCCACGCTTGCCCGAGCCGGGGCTGGCCGACGACCTCGACGTCCTCGGTGAGCTGGTGCCCGCCGCCCACGACCGTGGCCTGCAGGTGCACGCGTGGTCCGCGGTGCTGCCCGCCTACCACGAGGACTACGACGATCTCGACCTCCCCCCAGAACATGTGTGGCACCGCCACGGGCCGAACAGCGATGAGCCGTGGGTGTCGGCTGATGTCACCGGCGACCCGGTCCCGTACCTCGACCCGGGCGTGCCCGGCGTCCAGGATCACGTCGTCGACGCGCTGACCGAGATCGCGGCCAACTACGCCGTCGACGCCGTCCATCTGGACTACCTGCGCTACGCCCAGGGCGATGTCCGGCTCGCCGCCGACGACGACACGGGCGTGACGGGCTACAACGAGATCGCGCTGCAGCGCTTCGACGCCCAGACGGGACGCGGCACCGACCCCGCGCCCAGCGACGACCACTGGTCGGCGTGGCGGCGGGCGCAGACCCGCGACCTGGCGCACCGCATCCGCGCCGAGATCGCCGACGTCGCCCCGGATGTCGCGGTGTCGCAGGCCGCGATCACGTGGGGGGACAGTCCCGACCAAGCAGGCGGTCTAGGCCAGACGCCAGCGTTCCGGTGGGTGTTTCAGAACTGGCCGCGGTGGCTGCAGGAGGGGGCGATCGACGTGGCCGTGCCCATGAACTACTTCGCCGAGCCGCGCTGGGCCGGCCGGTTCGACGGCTGGACGAGGTGGCAGGATCGCCTCAGCCATGACGGCCTGCTCGCGGTGGGCCAGGGGGCGCTGCTCAACTCGGCGCCGGACTCGCTGGCTCAGCTGGAGCGCGCCCGACCGAGGGCCGACGGCGCGGTGGTCTACAGCTACCAGCAGCAGACCGATGAGCAGCGCGCACAGGGGCTCAGCGGCCGGCTGGGCAGCGGGATGTGGACCCAGCCGGCAGGCGCCCCCGACCTGGTCGGCGAACGCGACGCGGGCCATGTCATCGTCACCGCCGAGGACGGGGCCACGGTCGAGCTCGACGGGGCCGGTGACCCGCGGAGTGAGCGAGCCGACGCCACCGGCCGCGCCACCTTCCTGGAGGTCGCACCCGGCGAGGTGACCGTCGACGCCGACGGGTTCGAACCAGCCACGGCGGACGTCACCGCCGGCGGGGTGACCCGGCTCACCCTTGCGAGCAGCTGATAAGGCTGTTACTGCCTCGCTACTGGAGCAGCTAGTAATCCTTGTCGGCGTAGACGACCTCGCCGGTGGTCTCGTCCAGACTGGCGATCTTGGGCACCGGCACCTCCACCCCGGAGGGGGAGGGCTCGCCCGCGGCGCGGGCGGCGAACTCGTCGGGGAAGATGTCGACCATGCTGCGGATCGTGAAGGCCGCGCCGGTGGGCAGAAAGCAGCGGGCGCCGTCGCTGACGGTCTCGGTGCGCTTGGTGATCTCCTCGACGTCCTCCTGGGTGCCCTCGCCGTTGATCAGCAGGCCGAGCCGCTCGGCCATGTCGCCGGTGCCGAGCTTGCACGCGGTGCACTGCCCGCATGACTCAGCGGCCAGGAAGGCCGCCATCCGCTCGGCGACCTGCGGGATGTCGCGCTGGGGCCCGTACACCATGAACCCGCCGCTGCCGAGCCCGAACCCGGCGTCGCTCAAGGCCTTGAAACAGCACGGCACGTCGAGGTGGGCGGGGGTCCCCACCGGGTTGGAGGTGCCGGACAGGATGGCCTTGGGGTTGTCGGCGCCGGCGATGTCCACCAGCAGCTCGCCGAGCGTGATCCCCAACGGCATCTCGTAGGTGCCGGGCCGCTCGACATCGCCGACCACGGTGAACACCATCGTGCCGGGCGAGTCCTCGGTGCCCACCGAGCGGAACACCTCCGAGCCCTCGGCCATGATCTTGGCGGCGTGGGTGAACGTCTCGACGTTGTTGACCACGGTCGGGTTGGGCGAGCCCATCGTGGCGAACAGGCCCACCTGGAACGGCGGCAGCAGGCGCGGCATCGCCAGCTTGCCCTCGATGACCTCCAGCAGCGCCTTCTCCTCGCCGAACAGGTAATCGTCGGGGCCAGGGATGATCTGCAGGCGATCCGCGCCGGGCCAATCCGCTTTGAGGGCCTGCTCGTGGGCGGTGATGAGCCGCCCGATCTCATGGGTGTAGTGGCCCTTGACGGCGATGAAGGACTGCGGGGCTTCGAGCACGCTGGCGCCGATGAGGACCCCTTCGACCAGCGCGAACGGGTTCATCGCCATCAGCCGCCGGTCCTTGTAGGTGCCGGGCTCACCCTCGGCGGCGTTGCAGGCGATGTACGGGGTCGACCCGGGTTCGCTGGCCGCCTCGCGCACCGAGCCCCACTTGACGGCGGTGGGGAAGCCGGCACCGCCGCGGCCGCGCAGCCCGGAGGCCTTGATCTCCTCGATGGTGCCCTCAGGGCCGAGATCCAGCGCCCGCTCGAGACCGCGGCCGCCGCCGCGGGCGGTGTAGGCGTCGATGTCGGTGATCGGCCATTCCGGAAGGATCGCGTAATCGGCCATGACGTGCCTCTTCTCGTGGGGTCGGGGCTTGCGGTGGCGGAGCGGTCAGGCTGCCGCCAAAGCGTCCCCATAGCGGGCGCCCCGGCAAAACCGGAGCGCCCGTAGTCGTATCACGGCTGGGCGGCGTCGGCCCGTCAGGCCGGCGTTCCGGCCTTGGCGGACTCCGTCTGCTCGACCCGCGACATCTCGTCGCGGGGGGCGACGCGCCACAGGACCCCGCGCGTGTGCTCCCAGTCGTCGAGCAGCGCCCGAGCCTTCGGCGAGTCGGTGAGCTCGGCGTGGCGCTCGATGAGCGCGTAGGCGCGCTCGAGCTGGGTGCTGTCGGACCGGCGCGCGTCGACTAGCTGGCCGTTGATCCGGGCCAGGATCTCGGCGGATTCGTCCAGCACGAAGCATTCCCCGCCGGTCATGCCGGCACCGAGGTTGAAGCCCGTGGGGCCGAGGACGACGATCGTGCCACCGGTCATGTATTCACAGGCATGCTCACCGAGTCCTTCGACGACCCCGGACGCCCCCGAGTTCCGGACCGCGAACCGCTCGCCGGCTCGTCCGGCGATGAAGAGCTGGCCCCCGGTGGCGCCGTACAGGCAGGTGTTACCGGCCAGCACCGGGTTGCCGGCATCGTCGCTGCTGGGACGGATGATGATCCGTCCGCCGCCCATGCCCTTGCCGACGTAGTCGTTGGCCTCGCCGGTGAGCACGAACTCGGCGCCGTCGGCCAGGAACGTGCCGAAGCTCTGGCCGGCCTGACCGGTGAAGCGGATGCTGGCCCAACCCGACGGGCGGGTGCCGCCGAGCACCGGGTCGCCGAACTCGAGCCCGATCGCCCCGCCCAGGCGGGCGCCGACGGTGCGGTCGGTGTTGGCGATGTCGTACTTGAGGTTGAGCACCGTGCCGTCCCAGATGCTCTCGAACGCGTCGCTGAAGACCTGGTCGCCCAGCACGCCACGCGGTGCCTGGATCGCCTCCGGATGGACGAAGGACCGCGGCGCGTCGGGTGCGGCCTCAGGCTCGACCAGCAGGATCTGCGGGTCCGCCATGCGGGCGCGCGCCGGGCTGTCCACCTCGCGTTCGCGCAGCAAGCCGACCTGCCCGACGGCCTCGTCGAGCGAGCGCAGGCCGAGCTCGGCGAGGTAGCGCCGCACCTCCTCGGCGACGAACAGCAGGTAGGTGGCCACCGTCTCGGGAGTGCCCACGTACTTGTCACGCAGCTCGGAGCGCTGAGTGGCCACGCCCACCGGGCAGGTGTCGCGGTGGCACGCGCGCGCCATGATGCAGCCCTCGGCCAGCATCGCCGACGTCCCGAAGCCGTATTCGTCGGCGCCGAGCAGCGCCGCGATCAGCACGTCGCGGCCGCTCTTGAAGCCGCCGTCCACCTGCAGGCGGGCCCGGCTCCTCAGGCCCTCCTCCACCAGCGTGCGCTGCGTGTCGGCCACGCCGAGCTCCCACGGCAGGCCGGCGTGCTTGATCGACGACAGCGGGCTCGCGCCGGTGCCACCGTCGGCGCCGGCGATCTGCACCTTGTCGGCCAGGCCCTTGACGACGCCGGCGGCCACCGTGCCCACGTTGTCGCAGGAGACGAGCTTGACCGACACGCTGGCCAACGGGTTGACCTGCTTGAGGTCGTAGATCAGCTGGGCCAGGTCCTCGATCGAGTAGATGTCGTGGTGCGGCGGCGGGCTCACCAGCGGCACGCCCGGCTGGGTGTGGCGCAGCCGCGCGATGAGCTCGGTGACCTTGTGGCCGGGGATCTGGCCGCCCTCACCGGGCTTGGACCCCTGGGCGATCTTGATCTGCAGCTCGTCGGCCATCGCCAGATAGGTGGGCGTGACCCCGAAGCGTCCCGAGGCCACCTGCTTGGCGCGGCTGTTGCGGTCCCGCTCGGTGCCGCGGGTGGCGAACCGCTCCGGGTCCTCGCCGCCCTCGCCGCAGTTGGACGAGCCGCCGAGCATGTTCATCGCGATCGACAGCGTCTCGTGGGCCTCGGGGCTCAGCGCGCCCAGGCTCATCGCCCCGGTGAAGAAGCGCTGCACGATCGAGGTGGCCGGCTCGACCTCGTCGAGTGGCGCCGGCTGACCGCCCCGCTCCGCGGCGGGCACGTACTCGAGCAGGTCGCGGGGCTCGGCGACGGGCCGCTCGTTGACCAGCCGCGCGAACTCCTGGTAGTGCTCCCAGCGGCCCTGTTCGGAGGTGGCCACCGTGAGCAGGTGGGCCGCCCTGGTGTCAGCGGCGGTGTCGCCGGTGAGCGAGACCGGCTCGAGGTCTCCCTCGAGGCCGAGGCTGCGATGCAGAGCGCCGACGACGTCGGGGTTTGTGGAGTGGAAGTCGCCGCCCTGGCGGTGCTTGTAGAAACCGGGGCTGGGCAGGCTCGGCTCGGAGTCGAACGCCTCCTGGTGGCGCACGAGCACGTCCTCGCCGAGCTCGCGCAGCCCGATGCCGCCGATGCGGCTGGGGGTGCCGGTGAGGCACTCGTCGATGACGTCGCCGGCGAGTCCGACCGCCTCGAAGATCTGGGCGCTGCGGTAGCTGTCCAGCACGCTGATGCCCATCTTGGACATGATCTTCAAAACCCCGTCGCGCACGGCGTGGCGGTAGGCCTCCTGGGCTTCGCCGGCCGAGGGGCCTTCCTTGCCCAGGCGCCCCTTGTCAGCGAGCTCGGCGATGGTCTCGAACGCCATGCGGGGGCACACGGCGTCGGCGCCGTAGCCCAGCAGGCAGGCGAAGGTGTGGGTCTCGCGGGCATCGTCGGTCTCGACGATCAGGCTGGTGCGGGTGCGCAGCCCCTCGGTCACCAGTCGGTGGTGCACCGCGCCCACCGTCAGCAGCGCAGGGATCGGCGCCCGCTCAGCGTCGACGCTGCGGTCGGACAGGATCAGCAGGCCGGCGCCGTCGCGGACGGCGTCGGCTGCCTCCGCGGCCACCTCTCGCAGCCGTGTGGGCAGCCCCTCAGGGCCGCGGGCGATCTCGAACGTGGCGTCGAAGCCGCCCACGCCGAACGGCAGGTCGTCGCGCAGCAGCAGCTGCTGCAGGCCCTGCGGGTAGAAGATCGGGCCGTCGATCTCCATCAGCCGGGCGGCCTCGGGCTCTTCGGACAGGATCGGATGGCGGGGCCCGAGCCGGGTTGTCAGGCTCATGACCTGGAACTCGCGCAGGTGGTCGATCGCCGGGTTGGTGACCTGCGCGAAGCGCTGCTTCATGTAGTGGTAGACGGTGCGGGGCCGCTCAGCGAGCACCGCGATGGCGGTGTCGTCGCCCATCGACGAGGTCGGTTCCTTCGCGTCGGTGGCCATCGGCCGCAGGACGCTGGTCTGCTCCTCCTTCGAGTAGCCGGCCACGACCTGGCGGGACACGAGATCGTCGGCGACCGCCTCGACCGGCTGGCCGCGGCCGA
>CAYQMQ010000041.1:0-12899 GCA_964418395.1 uncultured Actinomycetota bacterium | reverse complement strand
CGATGGCCCGGCCCTCCTCGAACAGATCGATCATCGCGTGGCTGTCGCTGCCGACGCACAAGGGGCTGCCCGCCTCAGCCAGCGCCCGTGCCGGGCCGATGCCGTCGGCCAGCTCGCGCTCGGTGGTGGGACACAGACCCACGGCGGTGCCGCTGGCGCCCAGGGCGGCCACGTCCTCGCCGGTGAGGTGGGTGGCGTGAATCGCGGTGGTGCGGGGACCGAGCGCCCCGGCTTCGGCCAACACGCCGGTGGGGGTTCGGCCGGTGGCTTCGAGGCAGGCGGCGTTCTCGGCCGGCTGCTCCGACACGTGCACGTGCAACGGGGCATCGCGTTGCTGCGCCCAGCCCACGACGGTGGGCAACGCCTCGGCGGGCACCGTCCGAACGCTGTGGATCGCCACGCCACGCCGCAGTCGCGGCCCCTCGGGCAGGGCCGACGCCCGCTGGACCCAGCGGTCGACGTCGGCGTCGGCGAAGCGGCGCTGGTGCCCGTGGACCTCGGCCTGATCGAAGCCGCCGCGCAGATAGCACGTGTCGAGCAGGGTCAGCCGCACCCCCGCCGCCTCGGCGGCCGCGGCCAGGGCGGCACCCATCTGGTTCGGGTCGGCATAGGCCGTGCCGTCCGGCGCGTGATGCAGGTAGTGGAACTCGCCCACCGCGGTGACCCCGGCCAGCGCCATCTCGGCATACACCGCCGTGGCAAGCGACCGGTACGCGTCGGGGTCGAGGCGTCCCGCGATCGCGTACATGCGGTGGCGCCACTCCCAGAAGTCACCGACCCCCTGATGGGTGCGCGCCCGCAAGGCGCGATGGAACGCGTGCGAGTGGCTGTTGGCCAGGCCCGGCATCACCAAGCCGGCAAGCCGCTCCGCGTGTGGTGGCGGCGGCGCGTCGGGCTCGAGGGCGGCGATCCGCTCCCCTTCCACGTCGATGCGCACGTCGGCGCGCACCTGGCCGTCGAGCCAGGCGAGCTCGGCGTGATAGGAGGACGACGGCAGGCTCATGCGCGAGGTCATGTCGCGGTCGCCAACTCCGCCAGCACCGCGGCAAGCGCCCGGACGCCCGCCACGCAGTCGGCGTGGTCGGCGTGTTCGGCGGGGCTGTGGCTGATGCCGTCCCGGTTGCGCACGTAGAGCATGCCGGTCGGCACGACGCTGGCGAGCGCTCCGGCGTCGTGGCCTGCCGCGGTCGGCACCGCGGGCGGGTCCCAGCCGTGCTCGCGCAGGGTGGCCTCGATCCGGGTGCGCAGCGCCTCGTCGAAGACCACGGCCCCGGTGAACGACTCCACGGCCACGTCGCACGAGACCCCGGCGGCGTGGGCGGTCGTCTCGGTGGCCGCACGCACCGCGGCGACGAGGTCTCCGACCACCGCCGCCTCCGGCGCGCGCACGTCCAGCCAGCCGCGGGCGCAGCCGGGCACGGCGTTGGTCGCGTTGGGGCGCACGTCGACGCGCCCGACCGTGGCCACTCCCCCGCGGGCGAGCGCCTCACGGTTGGCTGCGTCGAGCAGCTCCGCCAAGCCCCGCGTCGCGTCGCGCCGGTCCGCCATGCGCGTGGTCCCGGCGTGGTTGGTCTCGCCCTCGAAGGTGAAGCGCCAGCGCCCGTGCGGCCAGATCGCCGTGCCCACCCCGACCGGGGCGTCGGCGAACACCAGGCCACGTCCCTGTTCGACGTGCAGCTCGACGAAGGCGCCGAGCCGCCGAAGCCGATCGGGGTCGTGTCCCATGCGGGCGGGCTCGACGCCCGCAGCCGACACGGCGTCCCGCAGCCGCACGCCGTCGTGGTCGCGCCGCTCGAGCACGTCCGCCGGCGCCACGTTGCCGGCGAGCAGGCGGCTGCCGACGCACGGGGTGTGATAACGGGCGCCCTCCTCGTCAGCGAACGCCGCGACCGCGACCGGCGCGACGGGACCCGATGTGGTGGCACGCAACAGTTCCACCGCCGTGAAGGCGGCCACGACCCCGAGCGCCCCGTCGTAGGCGCCGCCATCGGGCACCGTGTCCAGATGGCTTCCGGTGACCACCGCCTGCCCGTCACCCACGTCCTCGATCCGGGCCACTGCCTCGGGCAGCCACCACGCCCACCGGTTGCCGTTCCGGTCGGTCTCCACCGTCAGGCCCAGCTCGCGGGCCTGCTGATCGAACCAGGCGTCGGCCCGGGCGAGCTCCGCCGTCCACGCCGGCCGGTGATAGCCGCCCGTGGTGGGATCGCGGCCGATCGCGGCGAGCTGGGCGAAGCGGCGACGAAATGCGGTGTCGAGATCCACCTCGGCGCTCCTGGGGGACTCAGCGGCCCATGGGCAGGCGCAACCCGTGCTGTCGCGCCGTCTGCTGCGCCTCGGGATAGCCGGCGTCGGCATGGCGCAGCACGCCGCTGGCGGGATCGTTGGTCAGCACCCGCTCGAGCTTGGCGGCCGCGAGGTCGGTCCCGTCGGCCACGACGACCGCGCCCGCGTGGATCGACCGGCCGATGCCCACACCCCCGCCGTGGTGCACGCTGACCCATGAGGCGCCGCTGGCGGCGGTCAGCAGGGCGTTGAGGAGGGGCCAGTCCGCGATGGCGTCGCTGCCGTCGCGCATGTCCTCGGTCTCGCGGTACGGGGAGGCGACCGAGCCGCTGTCCAGGTGATCGCGGCCGATGACGATCGGCGCGGACACCCGGCCGGACGCCACCAGCTCGTTGAACCGCGCGCCCAGCCGATCGCGTTGGCCGTAGCCCAGCCAGCAGATCCGAGCCGGCAGCCCTTGGAAGGCGACCTTCTGCTGGGCTTCACGGATCCAGCGCACCAGCTTGGCGTCATCGGCGAACTCTTCGAGGGCGGCCTGGTCGGTGACGGCGAGATCGGCCGGGTCGCCCGACAGCACCGCCCAGCGGAACGGGCCGCGCCCCTCGCAGAACTGCGGGCGGATGTAGGCGGGCACGAAGCCCGGATAGGCGAAGGCGCGCTCGTATCCGCCGAGCGCGGCCTCGGCGCGCAGCGCGTTGCCGTAGTCGAACACCTCGGCGCCGGCGTCGAGGAACGCCACCATCCCCTCGACGTGGGCCGCCATGCTCTCCCTCGCCCGCCGCGTGTACTCCTCGGGGTCGCGCTGACGCAGGTCGGCGGCGGTGGTGAGCTCATGACCGGCGGGGACATAGGCCAGCGGGTCGTGCGCCGACGTCTGATCGGTGACCACGTCGGCGGGGAAACCCTCTCGCGCCAGGGCGGGCACCACCTCGGCGGCGTTTCCCGCCACGCCGATGGACAGCGCCCGACGGTCGCGTTTGGCCTGCCGCGCCCGCTGTGTAGCGTCCTCGAGGCTGTCGGCGACCTGGTCGAGGTAGCCGTGCCCCAGCCGCCGCTCAATTCGCGAAGGGTCCACCTCCACACACAGCGCCACCCCGTCGTTCATGGTCACCGCCAACGGCTGGGCACCGCCCATCCCGCCGAGCCCGGCGGTGAGCGTGATCGTGCCGGCCAGCGAGCCGCCGAACCGCTGCTCGGCGACGGCGGCGAAGGTCTCGTAGGTGCCCTGCAGGATCCCTTGCGTGCCGATGTAGATCCAGCTGCCGGCCGTCATCTGCCCGTACATGGTCAACCCGGCCTGCTCGAGGCGGGCGAACTCCTCCGCCGTGGCCCAGTCCGGTACCAGGTTGGCGTTGGCGATCAGCACGCGCGGAGCCCACTCGTGGGTGCGGCACACGCCCACCGGCTTGCCGGACTGCACCAGCAGCGTCTCGTCGCCACCGAGCTCGCGCAGCGTGGCGACGATGGCGTCGAACGCCTCCCATGACCGCGCGGCCCGGCCCGAGCCGCCGTAGACCACCAGGTCGTCGGGGTGCTCGGCCACCTCCGGGTCCAGGTTGTTGCACAGCATGCGCAGCGCAGCCTCTTGGCTCCAGCCGGGACAGGTGCGCCGGTCGCCCCGCGGGGCGGTGACCACACGCGGATGGCTCATCCGGGCTCCTCCGTGACCCAGCGGCGGGTTGGCCGTCCCCCACCCGGGGGCGCAACAAGGGCACGGCGACGTGGTCACACACCGTACCCGAGCGCTGCGGCGACGATTTTTTCGGGCTCGCATGTATCACAGCTCTCGCGCGGGGCTCTACTGGGGTGAGAGGTAAGCAGCCAGTCGGCTTGTCTCTCCACCGCCCTGAAGCAAGCTGCCAT
Organism: uncultured Actinomycetota bacterium; assembly: GCA_964418395.1. Classification (GTDB taxonomy): domain Bacteria; phylum Actinomycetota; class Nitriliruptoria; order Euzebyales; family Egibacteraceae; genus QS-5-72-10. The sequence continues at coordinate 8,750 of CAYQMQ010000041.1, read as the reverse complement.
CACCGACGACGCGGCACCTCCGTGCTGTTGCCTCTCCCCGACCGGAGGGGGGCGATGACCGGCCCGGCGTTGCCCGCGGCCGAGGCCGGCTCGACCGGCACGGGGAGCGCACGGAGCGTGCCGCCGTCGGGGTTGCCGTTCAGCGACCGGCAGCGAGCACGGCGGGGCGGTCAGGGTCATTCCGGGGGGACCCTGACCGCCCCGTCTTCAGGGGTAGCTGATCACGAGAGCATCAGCACCCGAGCCACCACGGGGCGTATGATGGCTGGACTGGTGGCGCCAACCGTGGAGAGGCCGTGCGCATCGGAGTGCTCGGCACCGGTCAGGTCGGTCAGACGGTTGCCGATCGGCTGATCGCTGACGGCCACGAGGTCGTTATGGGGTCGAGAACCAGCGACAACGTCACGGCGTCGGCGTGGGCCACGGCGGCGGGCCACCGGGCCGGTCACGGGGTCTTCGCTCACGCTGCGGCAGCCGGCGAGCTGCTGTTCAACTGCACCGCTGGCGTCGGATCACTCGCCGCGCTGGACACCGTCGCTCGCGACGATCTGGCCGGGAAGATCCTGATCGACGTCGCCAACCCGCTGGATTTCTCCGGCGGCTTCCCGCCGACGCTGGCGTTGTGCAACACGACCAGCCTGGCCGAAGAGATCCAGCGCGCCCACCCCGACGCCAAGGTGGTCAAGGCGCTGAACACCATGAGCTGTTCGGTGATGGTCGACCCGGTCTCCGTGCCCGGCGAGCACCACGTGTTCGTGTGCGGTGACGACCCGGCGGCGAAGACGGCCGTGTCACGGCTGCTGGCCGGCTGGGGCTGGCCCGAGACGGCGATCATCGACCTCGGCGACCTCACCTGCGCCCGCGGCACGGAGATGGTGCTGCCGCTCTGGGTCAGGCTCTACGGAGTGCTCGGCACAGCCGACTTCAACCTCGCCGTCGTGCGGTAGCCGCGAGCGGAAGGGGCCAGGCTCGTGGAGATCGGCGTCCACCCCGTCAGCGTGGCCACGGCGGACGGGCCCGCGGGCATCGCCGGGTTGTTGCGACGCGTCGCGGCCGCCAGCGACACCGCCGGATGCTCGCACCTGCTGCTGATGGATCACTACTTCCAGCTGCCGTTCGTCGGCGATGTTCACGAGCCGGTGTTGGAGGGCTACACCACCTGCGGCTTCCTCGCCGCCTGCACCGAGCGGGTCCGGCTCGGGCTGCTCGTGTCCGGCGTGACCTACCGTCACCCCGCCCTGCTGGTCAAGATCGCCACGACGCTCGACATCCTCTCGGGCGGCCGCGCTCTCCTCTCGCTGGGCGCGGCGTGGTACGAGCGCGAGCACCACGGCTTGGGCGTGCCGTTCCCGCCGCGGTCCGAGCGCTTCGAGCGGCTTGAGGACACGCTGGCCATCGCCCGCCAGATGTGGAGCGACGAGGACGGACCCTTCGACGGCTCCCACTACCATCTCGCCGAGACGATCTGCGCCCCGCCCCCGGTGCAACGCCCTCGGCCGCCGATCCTCGTCGGCGGCGGCGGGGAGCGCAAGACGCTGCGGCTCGTGGCCCGCTACGCCGACGCCAGCAACCTCATCGCCGCCTCTCGCGACGAGGTGGTCCACAAGCTGGACGTGCTCCGGCGCCACTGCGAGGCCGAAGGACGCGACCCCGCCGAGATCACGCGCACGCTGCTGGTCACCCACGACGTGTTCGCCGACCTGCCGGCCTTTCTCGACGATCTCGCGTTCTACGCCCAACAGGGCGTCGCCGCCGTCATCACCGTGCCGCCGCCAGCCGCTGACCCGGTCGCGTTCATCGAGCGCTTGGGCACCGACGTCATCCCGACCGCCACCGGCCTGTGACACCGCGGGCGGGACTGGCGTGATGGGATGGGCACATGAGCGCTGACGATCCGGTCGCCGCGGCCCGACGGCTGGCCGACGACATGCTGTTTCCCGCCGCGCTGGACACCGACGCGGCTGACACGCTGCCCCGGGAGTTACTCGATGCCGTGGCCGACGCGGGGTTGTACGGCCTGCTCGGCCCGGCGTCAGCCGGGGGCTGGGATGCCGATCTCGACACCGTCTGTGCGGTCACCGAGGCGCTGGCCAGCGGCTGTCTGACCACCACGTTCGTGTGGGCCCAGCACGTCAAGACCGTTTTCGTGGCCGCCGTGAGCGCTTCGCCGCTGGTGCGGGAGTGGGTGGAGCCGTTGTGCCGCGGTGAGCTCAGATCCGGCCTGGCCCTGGCGGGTGCGCTGCCGGGGCCGACCCCCCTGCGCGCCGCTGCTGTGGACAACGGGTGGCGGTTCTCGGGGCCGGCGCCGTGGGTGTCGGGCTGGGGCCGGGTCGACGTGGTGCACACCGCCGCGCTCGCCGAGGACGGCAGCGTGGTGTGGGCGCTGGTGGACGCCCGCGAGGCGCCCACGCTGCGGGTGGAGCGGGTGCCGCTGGCCGGGCTGCACGCCACCGCGACCGTCAACGCCGAGTTCGACGGCCACTTCGTGCCCGACGAGCGGGTCACCATCATCACCCCGCCGAGCGAGGCGTCGGGCCCCGAGCCCAGCACGCTGCGGTTGCACGCGGCGTTCGCGCTCGGGGTGGCCGGCCGCTGCTGCACGCTGCTCGGCCCGGGGGACCTCGATGACGAGCTCGCCGTGCGCCGACGCGCCGTGGCCGACGCCGATGCCGACACCATGCCCGATGCGCGGGCGGCAGCCTCCGAGCTCGCCGTGCGGGCGGCGACCACGCTCATGAGCGTCACCGGCAGCAGCTCCCTGCGGCGCGACCGTCATCCTCAGCGCCTGGCCCGGGAGGCGCTGTTCACCTCGGTGTTCGCCGCCAGGTCGCCGGTCCGCGAGGCGTTCCTCGACCGTCTGGGCGTTGTCACCCCGCCGCGCTGACGGGACCGACCCGGTCCGATTCGCGGACGGGAGGTGTATCGAGCGGGGAGCCGGCAAACCTGACGTAGTCCGCACGAAAGGGGAACACCATGGCGGACGACGCCAGACGCCAGGAAGACCGGGACAAGCACCAGGAGATGCAAGAGCGCGAGGCGCGCATCCGGGAGGAGTCCCGGGAAGAGAGCTTCACCAAGGCATCCGAGCGCGAGATGCGCCGCGAGATGCAGGAGAAGGGGCCCGCCGAAGCTGCCAAGGACGACCTCAAGGCCACCAAAGAACAGGTCAAGCGGTGGTTCGAGAAGGACGCTGACAGCTCGGACTCCGGCTCGTAGCGCCGGATCGCAGAGGAAGGGTGCCGCCGGGAGCCGGCGGCACCCTTCCTAGCTTCATGGTTCCACTTGCGAGCGTGCCGGCTGGCACATGCCGGCTGCTCAGTGGTTCAGGAACACCTCCCCTTCGTTGAAGGAAGCGAGGTTCGCGAACAGCGCGTCGCCGAGGTCGTTCGGCACGCTCAGCTCGTCGAGGCCGGTGAGCTTTGCGCTCGCCTCGGCGGCGCGGACCTCGGTTTGGTCCTGTGAGCGCAGCTTGAAGTCCGGGCTGTCGACGTGGAACACGTGCCGGATCCGCACGCGGTCGCCGACGCCGTTCCAGGTGCCGTCAACGCCAACCTCGAACGGACCCAGCTGGCTCGCGCCCAAGAACTCCGAGTCGAAGACGGAGCCGTCACAGCCGTCCCAGCGGGCCTCGATTCCTTCCATCGTCTGAGTGCCGCTGATGCCGGCGGACTCCAGCTTGTGGTCGATGGCCACCTCGAGCTGTTCGTCCGGATCCGTCGGGGTGTCCAGGGAGCGGACGACGTACTCGTCGGCGTCCTCGTCGCAGAACGACTGGTACACGTTGAGCGAGGTGGTCAGCTCCTCCGGCGGACCGGGCGGCGATTGGTACTGGCCGTCGAGCGCGTCCATGGACACCGCGGTGTTGCGCTCGTCTTCCAGCCACCAGTGAGCACTGGCCGACTCCCCCTTGATCCGGTGGGGACCTTCGTCTGCTGAGCCATGCGGACCGGCAGGTGCCAGCAGCAGCGCGATCGGCTCGTGCTCGCCGATGGTGATGACGCTGTCCTTCACCGAGGCGAGCTGGGCAAACATCGGCTCGCCGAGCTCGGGCATTTCGGCGCCGGACAACGACGCGTCCACCTCGGCGTCGCGCACCTCGGCTTGATCCTTGGAGCGCAGCTTGAAGTCACCGCTGTCCAGGTGGAAGATCGATCGCAGCTTGGTCGAGTCGTCCACGCCGGTCCAGTGGGCCGAGACCTCCACGTCGACGTTGTCGATTGGCGTCATCTCGGGTGACGAGAACCCGGAGCCGTCACAACCGGGTGTGCGCGACTCCATGCCGGTCAGCGTCGCCGTCCCTTCGACCGAGGCCGACTCGAGGTTCTCGTCGATGGCGACGCTCAAGCCGGAGGTGTCGGCCTCCGGGCCAAGGGCGAAGAAGCGATTCACCCACTCGTCTTCGGCTTCGTCGCAATAGCTCTGCGACACGAACACCGACGGCCGGGTCAGGTCCTCCGGAGACCCCGACGACGTCTGCACCTGCCCGTCGAGCGCCCCGATGGACACCGACGTGTGCTTGTCGTCGTCGAGAAACCACTGGGCGCTGGCCGTCTCGCCGTGGAAACGGAAACGCCCGCTCTGGGTCCCCTCCTGGTCATCGTCGGCACCAGCCGGAAACGCCATCACCATGGCCAAGGCCATCGTGGCGGCCACCACCGGCCAACGCCACCTGCGGTTCCTGCGGTACATGTGCGTCCCTCCTTATGCCCAAACGGGTTTGCAGGCAGCGGGCGAGGAGCAGCTCATCGGATTCACCGCAGCAGCCAAACTCCGCTCAGTGACTAGTTGCTCACTCCCCGCTATAGGTGACGCGTGGGGCCGGGGCTGTGATACAAGCGTGTCCATCAGGACACCGACGACGCGTCCTCCAGTTGCTCGGCGGCTTCCTCGCGCCGTTCGACCCAGTCGGCGTGCTCCTGGGAGATCAGCCCTTCGACGCGCTCGGCCAGCAGCCTGGCGGGGTCAGTGGCCTTGCCGTACGGCCCCGCTTCTGCTCGAAACAGGTGCTCTTCGTGTCGCAGCGATTCGCACGTGGACCGGTACGACACCCAGTTCTGCTGGTGCTGGTTGAGCTGTTGGACCCCCTCGAGGACCATGATCAACGCTCCCAGCGAGGCGGTCAGCCACCCCATCAAATCGAGCGTCGCAAACACCGGCACCAGAGCCGCCGCCACCAGCTGGAGTCCCTTGAGCCTTTTGAACCAGCGCTGATGGAACACGCTCTTGGCGTCATACCACGTGATCTGATCCCCTAGGCGAGCCAGGGCGGCGTCAGCGACATCCCTCGCCTCCATCGGCCGTCCTCCCGTGACCGCGGTCGACATCGGACACCCGGATCGGGGGTTGCCCTAGTCCGGGTTGTCGATCAGCTGGCGGATGTAGCCCGCCAGCTGCTCCTGCAGCTTCGGGCGGTCCAGCGAGCCGTCCTCGTGGCGGGGGACCATGATGTGGTTCTCGGCGGCGACGTCGAACGGCGGCGGGGGCGCATTCTCCTCCCGCACCGGGATCCATCCGCCCGCGTAGCCCACCCGCTTGAGCCCGTGCAACATGCCGGCCTCGAACAGGACGTTGGGGTTGTCCCGGTAGTGAGGTCGTTCCCCATCGGCCGCGTCGGCTTCGGTCCCGTCCGGCTCGGAGAGATAGCAGATGCCGAACTGGGCCTTTTTGATGTCCTCAAACATCTGCTCGTGGATCGATCCCGGCTGCTGGTTCTCCTGCCAGTGGTTCGCGGTGAGCCGGTCGCGGAACTCGTCGCTGTCGAGGACGTCGGTGATCGCTTCGTCGACGGCGGTGTCCGCTCGATCGGAGGAGGCCACGAACACGTGCGGTTTGGTCAATTGCGGGCTTGCGGGGACGACCTGCTGCAGCTCACCGAGCGCCGTCTTCTTCGACGTGCGCGAGTTGCGGGTCGCCTCGTAGTTCCAGTACAGGATGGCCACGGCCTCCGCGGCCAGTTGAAGTTCCTTGCGGGCGACCGGCGTGATCTCCAGGTGCTCGGTGGACTCCAGGCACAGCGCGCCGATGCGCCGCGACCCGATCTGCAGCGGCAGGGTGATCGATGTCTTGGCCGTCAACCCGTCGACGGGCAGGTGGTAGGCGGGAAGTCCGGTGCTGTCCGACCACAGGTCCACATAGCTGGGGGCTTGGTCCAGCGCCGTGTGGTCGGCCGTGGTCACCCACAGCGGCGTGCCCGTGTCGAAGGCATAGGCGGCCTGGCACGTGCGGGCACCGTCAGCGTCGTGGATCGCCCACGCGTGCTGGGGGCCACCGTGGCCGGAGCGCCACAGGGTGCCCAACCCCGCGTCGCCGCCGACCGTCATCTCGCACATGACCTCCACGTACTCGACGGCGAGGGCCTTGTGGACGTAGTCGTGGACCAGCGTGCCGACCTCGTGGATCACATCGTCTTCGACGATGTCGACGGCCCGCGCGAAACGCCGCAAGACGTAGCCGAAGGAGTCCATGGCTCGCTCTCCTGGCACTGCTACTACCCACCAGCCGCCCCTCAGCCCTCCGGCAAGGGACGCGACCGGCTCCACTACTTGCTGCTGCCAAGGAGAGCCAGGAACCGGACGAGTTGATACGTCGCGGTCAGGACGACGTCAGCCGCCGCGTGGTGGCGCCGGCCACGTGGCGGTACCGGTCGGCCGAGCACGTCAGCACGATCACCTGGCAGTCGCGCCCGACAGTGGACAGCACCGCGCTCATGCGCTCGAGCCGCTGGGGGTCGGTGAACCCCAGCGCGTCGTCGAGCACCAGCGGCGCGCCGCCCTGATCGATCAGCGAGCCGGCTGCCAACGCGGACAGGATCGCCAGCTGCTCCTTGGCGCCGCCGCTGAGCTGGTCCCACCGCACCGTGTCGCCGCCGAGCGTGCGGCGGGTGACGCTGAGGTCGTCGCCCACCTCGACCGAGAACGAGTCGTCGTACACCAGCTGGCCGAGCCGGTCGATGGCCTGCGTGAGGGGTTGGCGGTAGGCGGCTTGGGCGCGCCGACGCTCGTCGGCCATCACGTCGTGCAGCAGGTGGGCGGCGTTCGCCCGGCGCCGCTCGCGGTCGCGGTCGCGAACGGCGCGCTGCAGCTCGGCGTCGGCCTCGGCCAGCCGTTGGCCGAGCCCGTCCTCGCCGGCGGCCCGCAGCCGGGCGCGCACCTCGATGCGCTCGTTGCCCAGTGTTTCCAGCTGGTGGTCGACGTCGGCGAGCTCGCCCTCGGCGTTGTCGGCCAGCAGCTGGACTTGCTCGGGCTGGGCGGCGGCGAGCTCGCGGTCGGCCTGCTCCCGGTGCGCCTCGGCCTCGCACCGCTCGCGCTCATGGGCGTCGCGGGCCGCCTCGAGATCGGCGTCGGCCTGGCTCTCGCGGGCCCGGGCCAGCGCCGCCCGGTCCTGGTCGAGCTGCTCGATGGCCGCCTGATGGCGGGCGCGCCGCTCGATCAGCGTCTCGCGGGCCTGTTGCAGCTGGGGGTCGGCCTCCGCGACGGCCGCTCGAGCCTGTTCGACCCGCTGCTCGGCCTCCTCGACCGCGGCGTCGGCCTCGTCGCACCGCGCGGTGGCCTCGGCCACATCGGCCGGCAGGGGCCCCGCATCCCCCCGGCTGGCCAGCCGTCCCTCCACCCGCGTGGCGAGCTCGCGGATCTCCTCGGCGAGCGACTCCCGGGTGGCGTCGCCCAGCAGCTCGGCCACGCGCCGGTCGCGTCCGGCAACGGCGGACTCGGCCTCGCGCCGTTGGTCAGCCAGGCGGTGCGCCTCGGCATGATCGGAGACGTCGGCGGTCTCGCACGCGGCCTCCAACCGGGCCAGGGCCGCCCGGCGCGCGTCGCTGAGCTCGGCCAACGAGGTCCCCGGGTGCACGGTCACTCGGGCGGAGTCCCCGACGGTCAGCCGCACCGGCTCGGCCACCGACCGCTCATGGCGCTCGCCGGCCAACAGCTTGGTGTGCTCGCCGTCGACCCCGACCTCGAGGGATTCGAGCGCCTCCACCGTCAGGGTCGGGGCGCCCGCTTCGAGCTGAGCGTCGGCGACGCGCAGCTCGTGGTGGGCCTCGTCGATGGCGGCGAGGCGCTCGTCGGTGAGCTGGCAGGCCGCCAGGAACGCTTCGGCGTCCCGGGCGGCCGCATCCGCCTCGGCGACTTTGCGCTGCACCGCCTGGCGTTCGGTGAGGGCGGCCTGGTCGGCCACCAGCTCGCGGTCGTCGCGGCAACGCCGCGCCGCCCGCCGCGCTGCCTGCGCATGGGCGTCGGCCTGGTCGCGATGTGCGACCAGCTCCGCCAGTTGCTGTTCGAGCCGGTCGGACTCGTCGCGATGCCCCTCGATGTCGGCTTCGAGCTCGGCCAGCTTGGTGCGCGTGGCCTCGACCGTCTCCTCGAGCTGGCGACGGCGGTCGAGCTCGGCGTCAGCCGCGTCGCGGCGGGTTTCGGCCAACTCGGCGTGCTCACGATGGCGGGCGACCGCGGCGCGCAGGTCCTCGATCTGGGCCAGCTGGCGCCGGTAGGCCTCGACCTTCGGCGCGAGCTCGTCCCGGCGCCGCGTGAGCTCGTCGAGCTCACGGTCGAGCCGCGCGCTGCGGTCGACGTCGGCGTGCAGCGCGTCGAGCCGCTGGCGCAGCTCGGCGACTTGGCCCTCGAGCTCCTCGACGCGTTCGTCGAGGCGTTGCAGGTGCTTCTGCGGCTTGCCCGCCTTGGGGGTGAACCACTGCTGGTGCTCGGCGCGCACCGCCTCGAACAGGTCGTCGGTGCCGGGGTCGACGCATGAGCCGG
>CAYQMQ010000040.1:0-12946 GCA_964418395.1 uncultured Actinomycetota bacterium | reverse complement strand
CGGCGGCGTCGCCGACCCGCTGATCGAACGTCAGGGGGTTGTCCTCCGGGATGCGGTCGCTCTCGCCGGCGCCCCGCTTGTCGTAGCGCAGCACCACCATCCCGCTGTCCGCGAGCGTCTGAGCGAGCTCGCGGTAGACGGTGTCGTTGGGTGAGCCGACCACCCCGTTCCGGTTGGTGGCGCCGAAGCCGGGCACGATCACCACGGCGGGCGCGTGGCCTTCCTGGTGGGCCGGCACGGTCAGCGTGCCGCGCAGCATGACGTCGTCGTCGCCGCGGTCGCCGGCGAAGGCCACATCGAGCTCGTTGTGGGCCCCGCCGTCGGCGCCGGCGTCCGACTCCTCGCCCAGCCCGCCGCCGACATCGCTCATCGGGCTGGGGCGGAACAGCGCGAACGCCAACGCCCCCGCCAGGATCACGACCACGACGACGATGGCTACCGCCACCCCGTTGGGCCGCCAGCCCTGCAGCCGTTGAACCGTCGGGTGCGCGACGGCCGCCGCCCCGCCGCTGCAGTCAGCGCACTTGAAGCCCACCCCGGTGTACTCGGCGCAGTCGCGGCACACCCCGCGACCGCAAACCGCACACGACGTGACGGCCGCCCGGCGCGGATGGGTGGTGCAGGTCCGTTCGTCGGTCACGTTCGCCCGTCCGTCAGCGACGACCCGCCGCTGCCGGACGCGGCCGGCGACGAGCCGGAGGTCGAGGACGTGATCGGCTCGAGCATCATCTCCAGGTCCGGCCCTTCAAGGCTTTCCACCTCCAACAGCTTGGTGGCCAGCTGCTCCCACACCTGCTGGTGTTGCTCCAACAGCTGGTGGGCGCGCTCGAGCCCCTCACGCAGCAGCGACTTGACCTCGTTGTCGATGTCGGAGGCGAGGCTGTTCGACAGCGTCATCTCGGGGTGCTCCTGCAGCGCGCGGTTGATCGACACGGGGCCGAGGCTGGTGCCCATGCCGAGCTGGGCCACCATCCGCCGGGCCAGGTCGGTGGCGCGCTCCAGATCGTTCTGGGCGCCGCTGCTGGATTCCCCGGTGAGCCGCTCTTCGCCGGCGCGGCCCGCCGCCAGGATCATGATCCGGTCCACCATCTGGCTGCGCGACACGAACAGCAGCTCTTCTTCCTGGGTGAACCACGTGAGGCCGCCGGCGTGTCCGCGTCCCACGATCGAGACCTTGCGGGGGATGTCCATGTCGGGCACCACGGCCGCAGCCACGACGTGGGCGGCCTCGTGGTGGGCGATCAGACGCCGGTCCCTGGCGCTGAGGACGCGGCTGCGCCGCTCGGGCCCGTGCAGCACCCGTTCGATGGCCTCGACCAGCTCGGCTTGGTGGATCTCGGTCAGGCCACGCCGGGCGGCCAACAGCGCGGCCTCGTTGACGATGTTGGACAGGTCGGCGCCGGAGAAGCCGGCGGTGCGCTTGGCGACCTGCTCCAAGTCGGTGTCGGGCCCGAGCGGCTTGCCGCGGGCGTGGATGTCGAGGATCCCCATCCGGCCCTTGATGTCGGGCTGGTCGATCATGACGCGGCGGTCGAAACGACCGGGGCGCAGCAGGGCCGGGTCGAGCACGTCGGGCCGGTTGGTGGCGGCCAGCACCACGACGCCGGTGGCGAGCTCGAAGCCGTCGAGCTCGACCAGCAGCTGGTTGAGGGTGGTCTCGCGCTCGTCCTGGCCGCCGGCGGCGGTGCCGGCCGACCGGCCGCGCCCCACGGCATCGAGCTCGTCGATGAACACGATGCACGGCGCGTTGGCCTTGGCCGTGGCGAACAGGTCGCGGATGCGCGCCGAGCCCACGCCCACATACATCTCCACGAAGCCCGAGCCCGACATCGAGTAGAACGGCACGCCGGCTTCGCCGGCCACGGCGCGGGCCAACAGCGTCTTGCCACAGCCGGGCGAGCCGACCAGCAGGATCCCCTTGGGCACCGCCGCGCCCATCGCGAGGAAGCGCTCGGGAGCCGACAGGTAGTCACGGATCTCGGCGAGCTCCTCGATCGCCTCGTCCTGACCGGCGACGTCGTCGAAGGTGATCTTCGACTCCCCCTCGCCCAGCTGTTTGGCCCCGGACTTGCCGAACGTCGAGTTCTGCCCGCCGGCGCGTCCCCAGGCGACCAGCACGATCAGCCCGATCACAAGGACCACCAGGATCGCCGGCAGGGCCATGGTCAGCGGCTGGGCCAGGCTCTTCCAATACTGGTCGCGGATGGTGGTGGGGATGCCCGCTCCCTGCAGTTCGCTGAGCACCTGCTGGAAAGCCGTCTCGGTGGTGCCGAACTCCGTCCAGAACGGGCCGCGGATCGACTCGCCGATGACCCGGCGGTCGCCGTCGAGGATGGTGGCTTCCTGCACCGCCCCGTCCTGGACGAGATTGAAGAACTCGTCGAGGCGGAGCTGCTCGCCGTAGGTGTCGGGGCGCCCGAGCAGGAGGATGACGAACCACAGTCCGAACACCACGGGGATGGCCGCCGTGACGAGGATGATCGCGAGCTTGCGGTAGGAGCGACGGTTGTCGTCCTGCTCGTCGTCGCCCTGCTCGGCGTCGTTGTCCTTGTTGGTCTTGTTGCGCCCAAACAGCTGCAGCATGATGGACAGTCCTCTTCGAAACGTGCGGTCACACGGGTCCGGCACCCGTCAGGGAGGGCATGGCGTCAGTCCCAATTATGACGCGGCTCGGCTTCGACCGAGCCGCACGCCGGCCACCAACACCAACCCGGCGACGGCCAGCGCCACGCCAGCGCCCAGCGCGGCCCACATCCAGCCGGCATCGCTTCCCGCCGACATGCCCGTGGCCGCCGCCGGCTCGGCGGTGTCGAACCGCAACCGGGTGAAGTACGCGTCCTCGGCGTCGAACTCGCCGCCGCCGGCCCGGGAGTCGGGCCACACCACATAGGCGGACCGCTCGGTCGAGGCGATGCCGATCGGGCCGCGGTGGTCCTGGTTGTTGTAGGTCGTGCCGATGTTGGCGTCGATGGAGCGGTCGGTGACGCGGGTGTTGGCCGCCCAGGTGTCGCCGCCGTCGGTCGAGTGGGTGTGGTAGACGTCCCACCACCGCTCGTTCTCGGCGCTTCCCATGCCGCCGGCCTCACCCTGTGTGAAGAACGGGTCGTTGCGGAAGTCGTGCCAGGCGACGTCGACGCGCCCGTCGGGGGCCACGCTCACGCCCGGGAAGTACTGGTTGGCACCGCGGTCAGGATCGTCGTCGTTGAGCTGGACCGGCTCGCTCCAGCTCTCGCCCTGGTCGGTGGAGGTCATGAAGTAGATGTCGGAGGGGCTGTCGCCGTCCTCCCCGCGCTCGTCCCACGCCAGGTACAGCTGCCCGCTGTCGGGGTCGACGGCGGCGCTCGGCCGGTTGATGCTGGCCGCGCCGTCGTGGATCACCTCGGTGGTCCACGTGTCGCCCTGATCGGTGGACTTGACCATGTAGAACGGCTGCGGATCGTCGCGGTCGGCGGGGCTGCCGCGCACGAACCCGTAGGCCGTGCCGTCGGGGCCGGTGACCAGGTCGATGTAGCCGGAGCCGAACACCTCGGCCGGATCGCCGTCGTAGTTCTGCATCACGTCGATCGGGTCGGTCCACGTCTCGCCGCCGTCGGTGGAGACGGCCACGAACGCGCGCTGGGGGCGTTGCCCGAACGGCACCTCGTCGGAGGACACGCCCGAGACGCGACGGTGCCACCCGCGGTAGACCACATCCGGGTCGGTCGGGTCCACCGCGAGCGTGCTCATCCGGTTCTGCTCGAACAGCTCGTATTCCTCGCCCTCGTGCTCGATCACGAGATCCTCGTGGTCGCGCACCATGAACGTCTCGTGGCTCTGGCCGAGGTCGGTGCTGCGCGCCAGCAGCGCGGCGACCGGGCCGTTGGGGTGGCCGTTGTCCGCAGTGGACCCGCTGAGCCCGGCGTACAGCGTCCCGTCCGAGGCGAACTCCAGGTCGGTGGTCGGCCCGAAGCTGCGCTGGATGCAGTGCTCGAGGTCGTCGGGCATCACCGTCTCGGCCGCCACCGACCACGACAAGCCGCCGTCCCGGGTCACGTGCAGGCCGCACCCGCCGTTGCGGGCGTCGCCTGCCAGCACCACGGCCGTGTTCGGCTCGTCGGGATGCACGGCGATGTCAGGGATGTTGAACAACCGCACCGGGCTGGTGCCGGGGGTCACCTGGCGGGCGGCCTCGACCACCGGCGCGTCGGAGTCCTGTGCCGTCACCGGCGCGGCCTGCGCGCCGGCCAGCACCGCCACCCCCAGCGCCCCCAGCACGATCGCAGCGAGCACAAGTCCCTGACGTCGGCTCACGGGGGCGCGGGTCATCGGGGGCTCTCCTGTGGTCTGGGCGGTGCCTGTTGGCCCACCGACGCGCAAGGGCATAGATCGGACGGGACTCGGGGAGTGAGTGCGGGGTCGGCCGCCGCGTTGTGCGCCTGTGGCGTGTGGCCGACATCGGTGGGACCGCCCCCGGACTGGCCCCAGCGCGAACGTGAAACGGGAGGGAAGCGACGGCCGCTCGGCGAGGTGGGCGGAGAAAGAGGCGCCGCACCCGAAGGTCGCGGCGCCTCTCCGCCTAGCTAGTGCGGGGTGTGACTATTCGCTGCGGACCGGGGCCGGCTGCTCAGCCGTGCGCCGCCGGGTCTCGCGGACGAACAGTCCAAGGCCCGCGCCGAACAGCCCGATGCCGGCCAGTGCCAGCACGGCGGTCAGCGCGATCAGCCCGGTGGGCATGCCGGCCTCGGGGGTCGCCGCCGCCGGTGCGGCCGCCGAGTCGGAGATCTCGGCCGGCTCGTTCACGGCGCCGATCAGGAAGCTGGCGCGAGCGGGCGTCCCGTAGGCCGGGGACAGCTCGCCGTCGTCGCCTTCCTGCATCTGGGTCGCCACGAGCACGTGGTAGCCCGGGTTAGCGTCTTCGGGGATGGTCACCGAGGTTTCGATGGCGCCGGTGCTGTCGACCTCGGCCTCGGCCAGCACTGGGCCATCGGTTCCGCCCCAACGGATCTCGACGGGCTGCACGTTGTCACCGGTCGAGAACGCCGACCCGGTCACATCGATGTCGGCGCCCGCGGCGCCGGCACCCTCAGAAAGGTTCAGGGTTGCCAGGTTCGTGCACGCATAAGCCGCCATCGCGCTCATCAGCAGCATGGCGACGGCTGCAAAGAGCACCGTACTCGCGCGTCTCTTCATCGTTATCAACTCTCCTCATCGGCTCGGCGACCACTCACAACTGACGGTTCATCAATCGCTCATGGCGGTCGCGGCATCAAGAATGCCCTGTTCCTACCCCGCTGCCAGGCATCTCCTGACTAGCCGGTTTGCGCATCATAGAACACGCAAATGGTCTTCGCCATACGTGTTTTCTACATATACTTATCGGCGGCGCAGGTGATGGTGCGCGGGGCATCCCGGGCGTTTAGCATACCCAACATGAGGGTGGCGCTGTGCGGCAAGGGCGGGGTCGGCAAGACTGCGGTGACCGCGATGCTGGTCCGCCACCTCGCCCGCTCCGGGCGGGTACTGGCGTTCGATTTCGATGTGAACCCCGGCTTGGAGCGGTCGGTGGGCCCGTTGGATCGCGATCCGCGTCTGTCGCTGGAGGCGGTGGCCGCTCGCGAGGGCGCGCAGTACGGCCACGAGCTCCGCGGCGATCTGACGCCGACCGCCGCCGCCTTCGAGTTCGCCGCCATCGGGCCGGACGGCCTGCGGTTGCTGTCGTTCGGGCGGATGACCACCGCCTTTCACGACCTGGGCACCACGCACTACGCGCTGCGACAGATCGCTGACGGCTTCGACGCCGACGGCTGGGACGTCGTCGTCGACATGGAGGCGGGCACGAAGGACGTGTTCGATCGCTACTACGTCCGCTTCGTCGATGTGCTGGCGCTGGTGACCGACGGCTCGGCCGTGGCCAACCTCGTGTGCCGGCGGCTGGCGTCGATCGCCCGCGAGCAGGGCGAGCCACCGGTGGGCCTGGTGCTGAACCGGGCAACGCCCGCCCGCCGGCAGGCGGCCACGGACCTGGCCGCCGAGCTGGGCCTGGCGCTCATCGGCGAGGTGCCCCACGACGAGGGCGTCCGCCAAGCCGACGTGGCTGGTGAGCCCACCGCCGACCATGCGCCCGACACGCCCGCCGTCGCCGCTGTGGGTCATCTGGCGGCTGCGCTGCGCGCCCACGCGACCGGGACCCCGGCCCCACCCACCACCACCTCTACGGAGGCGGCAGCGTCACCGAGCCCTGCCGCCGCTGCGCCAACAGGAGGCGAACCATGCGTGTGATCGTGTCCGGCAAGGGCGGGGTCGGCAAGACGACGGTGGCCGCGGCGTTGTGCCACGCGCTGGCTTCCGGCGACGTCGAGGTCGTGGCCGTCGACGCCGACAGCAGCCCCAACCTGGCCCTGAGCCTCGGCGGGGGCGACCCCGAGCAGCTGAGCGGCGTGGCCAACGACAAGGCGCCGCCGTCCGACGACGCCTGCGGCTCCGAGGAGCTCACCTCGGACGGGCTGCTGACCGACTACGCGGTCTCCACCGAGAGCGGCGCGCAGCTGATGCAGACCGGTCGGGTCGAGCGGCCCTCCAGCCGCTGCCTGTGCTGCGGCTCCCACGCCACGGCCCGCAAGGTGCTGGCGGCGCTGCCCGGCGATCGCCACACCGTGGTCGTCGCCGACCTCGAGCCCGGCGCCAACGACCTGTTGTGGGCGCAACCCGAGCCCGGCGACGTGCTCGTGGTGGTCACCGACGCCTCCCGCAAGGCCATCGAGGTCGCCGAGAACCTGCTGGCGCTGGCCGACGACCTCGGCGTGACCGAGCGCCTGGTGGTGGCCAACAAGATGCGCGACGGCGAGGAACCGCAGGTCGCCGAGGCCCTGGGGCAGCCCCCGACGATCTCGGTGGCCTACGACCCCGAGCTCGACGGGCTCACCCCCGACCACCACGGGCCAGAGGGCCTCAACGGCCTCGTGGAGCACCTCGCCGAGCTGCAGGGTGTGCAGGACTGACCGGGTGACGCTCCGCGCCGCGCGCCTGGGTGCGGCCTGGGCCATCGCGGTGGTGCTGTTGGCCGTGCTGGCGCCGCCGGCCGCCGCGAACGGCAGCGACCCCGTGGCCACGAGCTTTCGCTCGGTGGTGACGGCCGCCCCCGAGGGGGTCGATGCCGCGGTAGTGGGCGGTGACGCGTACCTGGCGGTGAGCGTGGCCGACGGCGTGGAGCTGGAGGTGTCCGGCTACGACGGCGAACCGTACCTGCGCTTCGAGGCCGACGGCACCGTGCGGCGCAACGTGCGGTCCCCGGCCACGCACCTCAACGAGGAGCGCTACGGCACCCGCGAGATGATCGAGGGGCTCGACGCGCTCGAGCAGCAGGGGGTGGGCGCCGACGCCGAGCCGGACTGGGAGGTGGTCGCCGACGAGGGGGCCTTCGGCTGGCACGACCACCGCATCCAGTGGATGTCGCCGGAGACCCCGGCCCAGGTGGCCGGCGCGACCGAGCCGACCTCGATGTTCGAGTGGTCGGTGCCGGTGTCGGCTGACGGCGAACCCGCCACCATCGACGGAGAGCTCGTGTGGTTTCCGTCCGACAACGCCGCGCCGTGGGTGGCGGGGCTGGTGGTCCTGAGCGCCGCGGGGGTGGGGGTGGCCGTGCGGCGCGCGCCGCTGCCGGCGGCCGCGGGCGGCGCCACCGCGTCCGCGGTGCTGGGCATCGCCCTCATCGCTGCCGAGATGCCCGAGCGCGTCAGCGGCACGGGCCTGCCCCCCGCGTCGCTGGCGGTGCCGCTGGCGGTGCTCGGCGTGGGGATCGCCCTGGCCTTCCCTCGCCGGCCGCGTGCGGTGAGCCTGGGGGCGGTGGTCGCCGCGCTCGGCGGAGGGCTCATCGCCGGGTTCCGGCTGCCCGCGCTGTGGCGGCCGGTGCTGCCCGGCTCCTTGGACGCGCTGCTCGCCCGGCCGGTGGTGGTGGTGGCCCTGGCAGCGGCCGTGACGGGGCTGGTGGCGGCCGTCGCCGGATACCCGTCCCCGCGCCGAGGCGGCGGCGACGAGCGCCGGGTCGGCGGCGAGCCCGACAGCGGGTCCCAGCCCGCCGAGACCTGACCGCGGCTCAGCAGGCGCGCCGGGCGGCGGCAGCCTGCTGGGACTCCGGGGTGGGGGTGGCGGCGGCCCGCTCATCGCCGGCCTCCGCATCCCCGCCCGTGCCTGCGCTCGTCCCGCCCAGGTCCCTGGGCGGGATCCGACCGGCGCCGCCGTCGTCGTCGGCGACCATGGCGTCCTCGGAGAAGTCGGCACCCAACACCACCGTCAGGGGCTCGTCGGCGTCGCCGGCCACGATGTTGGCGCCGCCGAGCGCCTCGGCGACGAGCTGGGCCTCCTCACGGCGGCCCTGGGGGAACACGACCTGGGTCACCTCGTACTCGTCGGAGTCGGCCCCGCCGCTGTCGGCTACCTCGAAGCCCTCGCGCTCGAGGGCGGAGGCCACGTCCCAGGCGAGCGTGGTGCGGTCGGAGCCGTCGAGCACGTGCAGCGGCGGCACGTCGTCGACCACGACGTCCCCGGGCTCGTTGACCCCGACCCCCTCAGGGACAGGGTCGGCGTCGCGGAACGCGGTGTACAGCTGCTCGGCCTGCTCGTCTTTGCTGACCACCATCCAGGCGCCGTCGATCCGACGGTTGCGCCCGGGCACGGTGTAGACGTCCATCTCCTCGGGGTCGAGGTCGCGCAGGCTGTAGGCCAACGCCCTCATCTCCTCCAAGCCCAGCCCCTCGTCGGTCTCCACCGCCCTGGCGGCCGAGTTGATGAGCCGGAACACGCGGGAGGGGTTGACCAACGTGCCCATGCTCACCGCCTCGTCCAGCACCGTGTTCAAGAACCGCTGCTGGCGTTCGATCCGACCGAAGTCGCCACTGTCGTCGGCGTGACGGCTGCGGACGTAGCCCAACGCCGTCGCCCCGTCCATGTTGACGCAGCCGGCCGGCAGGTCGACGCCGGCGTAGGCGTCCTCCAGCGGCTCCTCGAGCCACATCGACACGCCGTCGAGCGCATCCACCACGTCGATGAACCCGGCGAAGTCCACCTCGACGAAGTGGTGGATGGGAACGTCGGTCAGCTCGGTGATGGTCTCCACCAGGCAGGTCGGCCCGCCGCGTCCGTCCTGCTCCCCGACGGCGTACGCGCCGTTGATGCGCCCGCGGGTGCCGTCGCAGCGGGTCACCAGCAGGTCCCGCGGAAAGCTCAACAGCCGGACCCCGCCGCGGTCGAGGTTCAGCTGGACGAGCATGATCGTGTCGGTCCGCTGGCCGCCGGCGCGCTCGGTGCCCAGCTGACGCAGCTCCTCGTCGCTGAGGCCCTCGCGGCTGTCGGTGCCGATCGCCAGGACGTTGACGACGCCGTCGAGCTCCTCCGGCCTGTCGGTCCCGTCCGGGCCATCGGTGGTCTCGCCCCGTGCCTCCTCGCCGGCACTGGCCTCACGACGACCCTCGGTGTCCGGCCGCGCGTCGAGCCCGCCGACCTCCAACTGGCTCACCGTCGCCTGGCCGTAGAACACCAGCGACCCGGCCGCGCCCGCGGCCATCACCAGGAGGGCGAGCACAAGCAGCAGGAGCAGCAAGGCCACACGTGACGGCTTGGGACCCGAGCGGGCCGGGCCGCCCGTCAGGGCCGGACCGAACCGGCCGTGGGGCAAAGGAGACGGATCGGTCACTCGTGCACGAGCCTCCTCACCGGCGCGGTGACGTCAGGGTCGGGTTTCCCCTCACCGGCTGTGGCGCCGGGCCGACACGACGCCCGGCCGGGCTCCCGCACGCGGCCCGGCTGACCGTCGAAGTCGCTGTGGGGGGAGGTGGCTAGGATGCGGTAGCGAGATCACCAGCGAAAGAGTATGCGATGAGCGGTTCCGGCGAGCAGGCGAGCGTGGCCGGCGGCCTGCCCGAAGAGCCCAGAGAGGCTACCACGCCCTCGCGGCCGCTGAACGAACTGGTCACCGCCGCCGACGGGGACCGACCGGCGGTGACGATGGTCGACCCCGCCACCGGCGAACGGACCGAGCTCGGCTGTGCCACCTTGTCGAACTGGGCCGACAAGACCGCGAACCTCCTCGTCGACGAGCTCGAGGTGGACGCCGGCGAGGAGGTGGGCGTCGACCTCGGCTCGCACTGGACCACCCTGGTGGTGTTGCTCGGCGCGTGGCGAGCCGGGATCGTGGTCCGTCTCGGCGACGCCGACCCCGCCTTCGGCCCGGCGGTGGTGCACGAGCACCGCGTCGGTGGCGTGCCGGTCGACGACGACGTGGTCGTGGTCGGCGCGGGCATGGCCGGCCGGCACGTGGGGGAGGTGCACGGCGGGCTCTCCTTCGCCACCGACGTGCTGTCGATGCCCGACGAGTTCTCCCCCACCCGCTGGGGCGACCATCATCCCGCGTTGCGCCTGAACGGCCGGCTCGCCACCCACGGCGCGCTCGCGCGAGGGGCGCAGGCCGCCGCGGCAGCGCTGGAACTGCAGCCCCGGCTGCGGCTTGCCAGCGCCCGGCCGGTGGATCGACTCGACGGGCTCGTGGTCGGTCCGCTGGCGGCCTGGGTGGCCGGCGCGTCGCTGGTGCTGGTGGCCGACCCTGCCGCGTTGGCCGACGTGGTCACCGCCGAACGGGCCGACGTCGCCCTCGACGTTGCCGGCGACGACCGACAACAGAGCGAGGTGCACGGTGAACTCGCCTCCGACGGCAGCATCCAGATCCGCCGGGGTTAGGCCGGGGCTCGGCTTGCGTGAGCCGGCCCCCGCGCGCAGGCGGCGTGCGCGCCGTCAGCGGCCTTTGCCCGCGGCGACCTCAGCCCGGTCCCGGCTCCCGGTCCTGCCGGCTCGCTCTGCGGCGGCGTTCGGAGCGGTCGCGCGGCTGCGTTCCAGCACGCCCTGGAGATCGCGCAAGAGAATGACCACGCGATCGGTGGCGAACTCGAGCTCGGTGCCGTCACGGCTCAACACCCGCACCATCCCGCGGTGGGCATCGTGCAGCACCAAGCCGACCTCGATGGCGTGGTGAGCGGGCCCGTCCGGCTCCTCAGTGGCCCACAGCAGCTCATCGCCGGGGGCGGCGTCCGCTGGTGACCCCTCGAGCACCGTCGGGCGGCCGGGCTCGTGCGACAGCCAGGACATGCCATTCCCTCTCGTTGCGAGCACCGGACGTGCAATCTCGCGCGCAGGCGAGCGCAGGATCTCCCGGGGGATCGCCGCTGCGCCGGTGACGTGGGCCGTCAACTTGAACCTGGCTCGCACCCTGACGCCTCCGTGCGCATCGCGCAAGCCCTTTTTTCCGTCCGAGCGGACAACCGCGGTCAGCGGCGGTCCGCGAGGCGATCGGCCAACGGCTCCAACCGGGCCCGGATGAGGCCCAACAAGGCCGCGGCCACTCCCCGATCGTCCCCGGTCAGCTCCGAGGACCGCAGCGGCGAACCAGCCACCACGCCCACGGGGTGGCGCAGTCCTCGCTCGAGCACCCGCCTCGCCGGATGGAGCTGGCGCGCGTCCAGTGGCTCGAGGCCGCGGATCGCCACCGGAACGATCGGCACATGCGCGGGCAACGACCGGGCCAGCGCGCCCACCCCCTGGCGGGCCGTCAGCCGCACGCCCGGCTGGCGCGGCAACCGGCCCTCCGGATAGACGACGACGAGCTCGCCGGCCTCGAGCGCTTGGTGCGCGCTGTCGATCATGGGCTCGACACCGCGGCCGCGGGCCACCGGGATGCAGCGGGCCCGTCGCAGCCACCAGCCGGTCAGCGGGAGCTCGAACAGCTCGTCCAGGGCCAGGAAGCGGGTGCGCCGCTGGCGCCCCTCCAGCAGCGCGACCAGCAACACGATCGGGTCGAGGTGGTCGGTGTGGTTGGCGACCATGAGGCAGGGGCCGTCACGGGGCACGTGCTCCAGCCCGAGGGTCCGGACCCTGAAGAACAGGTGGATCAGCGACTCCACCGGAGGGCGCAGCATCACCCACCCCGGTTGCGGCCGTCCCCAGTCGAGGGGCGGCCGCCGCGTCGGGGTCACGGCTTCCTCGCCCGGTCGGGGCTCGCGTTCGGTGCGCTTCATGTCAGCCGGCGCCCGCGGTCACCCGTCGACGTCGACGGTGATCGACTCGAGCAGCGCCTCGGCGTCGGCGCGCCACTGATCGAGAAGGCGGGGCGTCGCGGTGAACGTCGCCACCACCACCTGCTGTTCGACAAGCGCGTAGCGTTGCAGATAGTGCAGCGGGCCTTCGGCGTCGTCGACCCGGTAGCCCATCTGGTAGCCATCGTGGCCATCGATGGCGGCTGGCTCCTCGGTGACCAAGTCGGCGTCCAACACCTCCTCGATCTCGCGCTTCGAGCGGGCGTGATACGCCTTGAGGCTCGTGACCGGGCCGGGCATCACCGCCACGTGCAGGTGGGCGCAGAAGCCGTCGGCACATGCCTCGTCGTGGAGATAGACCGTCCCGTGCCCGCCGCTGGCGGCCATCAGCTCGGGCTTCTCGGTCCGCTCCCAGCCGTCGGGCGCGTCGACCTCCACGGAGACGGTGGGCTCCACAGCGTCGGACGGGGTGGCGCGCCCCGGCGGGGAAGCAGGCGGATCCGGGGCGGCGCCGCCCGGGTCGTCGCCGGCTTCGCCCGCCGAGCCGGTGTCGGCGAGCTCGCCAGGGGTGGGGCCGGGACTCGCGTCGCGGGGCTGCGTCGACGTCGCGGGCTCAGCGCCGGTGTTCGCGCCCCCGCCGCACGCCGCCAACACCATCAGTGCGGCGAGCACCGCCGCCACCCGTCCCAAAACCGGCACCTTCCACCTTTCCGACGTGGCCGCGCAGCCTACCCACCGCCGATCGAGCGTGGGGCACGGCGCGCCTCATATAAGGCCGCTACCGCTGCGCTACGTGAGCGGCTGATATAGGGCCGCTACCGCTGCGCGGACTTGAGCAGCTCGCTACTCGGTCGCACCCGGTTCAGGCCCGTACGTCCCCAGGCGCCGGA
>CAYQMQ010000039.1:0-13036 GCA_964418395.1 uncultured Actinomycetota bacterium | reverse complement strand
CCCTCGTCGGCGATCAGGTGAGCGGCGGTCACGCGCCAGCCCGTCTCTCTCCCGCTGCCTCTGACCTTCCCGCCGTCCCCACCTCTGACCTTCCCGCCGTCCCCACCTCTGATCCGCCCACCGTCCCCACCTCTGATCTTCCCGCCGTCCCCACTCGCAGGATGCGGCGGGCAGCCAGGGCGGCGCTGAACCCGCCGTCGATGTTGACGACGACCACACCGGGTGCACACGAGGTGAGCATCGACAGCAGCGCGGCGAGCCCGTCGAAGGCGGCGCCATAGCCGACGCTGGTGGGCACGGCCACGACCGGCGCGGACACCAGGCCGGCCACGGCGGTCGGCAGCGCCCCCTCCATCCCGGCCACGGCCACCACGACGTCGGCGGCCTCGAGCCGGTCGCGGACGGCCAGCAGCCGGTGGACGCCGGCCACGCCAACGTCGGCCACCGTCTCGGTCCGCATGCCGAAGGCGTCCAGGACGTGGGCGCACTCGCGGGCCACGGGCTCGTCGCTCGTGCCGCCGGTGACCACCGTGACCGTTCCAGCGGCGGGCGGCGCGGCGCGCACCACGATCACGCCGCTGTCGCGGTGGTAGCGGGCCTGTGGAGCCACCGCGCGCACTGCCTCGGCCGCGGCCTCGTCAGCGCGGGTGACCAGCACGGGCGCCGCCTCCGTGGACAGGAGGCCGGACACGGCGGCAGCGCACTGCTCGGGCGTCTTGCCCTCGCCGTAGACGACCTCGGGCTCGCCGGTGCGGTCCGCGCGGGTGCGGTCGAGCTGCACCCCGAGCGTCTCCGGATCCGACCCGACCGGGTCTGCGCCCGAGTCGCTGCTTGGCATCGCCCCACCTCATGCTAGGTTCCACGCGCCTCGCATCGAGCGTAGGCGAGGTCGTGGAGGTCGCCAATGCAACCCGAGCTCTCACCGTCCCAGCGGGACAAGCTCGCCGAGCTGCGCCGGATCGTCGGCGGGCTCGGCAGCGTGGTGATGGGCCTGTCCGGCGGCGTCGACTCGACGCTGCTGGCCAAGATGTGCCACGACGAGCTGGGTCAGCGCGCGCTGGCGGTGATCGCGCGGTCGCCGTCGATGCCGGCCCGCGAGATGGACGCCGCCCGCGAGCTGGCCGCCGCGATCGGGATCCCGTGCCGCGAAGTCGCCACCGGCGAGGTCGACGATCCCCGCTACGCGGCCAACACCGGGGACCGCTGCTACTTCTGCAAACACGAGCTGTTCTCCCACATGGAGGCCATCGCCGCCGCGGAGGGCTATGCGGCGCTGGCCTACGGCGAGAACGCCGACGACACCGGTGACCACCGCCCGGGCAGGGTGGCCGCGCGCGAGCAGCGGGTGTGCGCGCCGCTGGCCGAGGCGGGGCTGAGCAAAGACGACGTGCGCGCGCTCGCCCGCCATTTGGATCTACCGGTAGCCGACAAGCCCGCCTTCGCCTGCCTGGCGTCCCGCGTGCCGGTCGGCCACGAGGTGACCGCCGACAAGCTGGCCCAGATCGAGCGCGCCGAGACGGCGCTGTGGGACCTCGGATTCGACCAGCGCGTCCGTGTGCGCCACCATGACACGATCGCGCGCATCGAGGTGCCCCGCGAGCTGCTGGGCGACCTCGTCGCCTGTGCCGAGGCCGTGGTCGACGCGGTGCGGGCTGCCGGCTTCGACCACGTGACCCTGGACCTCGCCGGCTACCGGCGGGGCGGCGGGGTGGCGAGCGGCGGGGGCACCGCCCTGCCGTTGCTGCAACGACAGTGAGCGCTCGGAGGACCCAACAGGAGCCGACACGCACATGATTCGCGAGGCGCTCGCCGGCAAACGCGTGCTGATCACCGGGGTGACCGGCTTCGTCGGCCAGGCCGTGCTCGAACGGCTGCTGAGCGAGCTGCCCGAGACCCAGGTCGTGGCGCTCGTGCGCCCGCGGGGGCAGCACAGCGGCCGCCACCGCCTGGTGCAGCTGGCCAAGAAGCCGGTGATGAGCCGGTGGGCCGAGCGCGTCGGCAGCGACGAGGTCACCCGGGCGCTGTCCGAGGACGTCGAGGTGATCGAGGGCGACCTCGACGCGCCGCCCCAGCTTCCCGGCGACCTCGACGTGGTGTTGCACTGCGCGGCGGCGGTGTCCTTCGACCCCCCGATCGACGACGGCTTCACCACGAACGTGCAGGGCCCGGTCAACCTGCACCGCGCCCTGCAGGACGCCGGAGCGCGCCCGCACGTGGTGCACGTGTCGACCGCGTACGTCGCCGGCGACCGCAAGGGCGTGATCGACGAGGCGCCGCTGGACCACCGGATCGACTGGCGCGCCGAGCTCACCGCCGCCCAGCGCGCCCGCGAGGACGCCGAGCGCGCCAGCCGCGAGCCGCGCCGGCTGGACGCGCTCATGGCCAAGGCCCAGCGCGAGCACGGCAAGGCCGGGCCGCAGACCACCGCCGCCGACGCCGAGCGCCGTCGCACCGAATGGGTGGCCGAGCGGATGGTCGAAGCCGGCCGGGCCCGCGCCCAGAGCCTGGGATGGCCGGACGTGTACACGCTGACCAAGGCGCTGGGCGAACGCGCGGTCGAGCAGCTCTCGGCCGGCACCGAGGAGTCCATGGCCCCGCTGCCGCTGTCGATCGTGCGCCCGTCGATCGTGGAGAGCGCGCTGCGCCACCCCTATCCGGGCTGGATCGACGGCTTCAAGATGGCCGAGCCGCTGATCATCGCCTACGGGCGGGGGGTGTTGCCGGAGTTCCCCGGCATCCCCGAGGGCGTGGTCGACTTCATCCCGGTGGACCTCGTGGCCTGCGGCCTGCTGGCCGTCGCCGCCAACCCACCCGAGCCCGCCGACCCGGCCTACTACCACATCAGCTCGGGCTCGCGGAACCCGCTGACGTTCCACCGGATGTACGAGCTCGTGCGGGACTACTTCCGCGCGCACCCCATGCCCCAGCGCGACTTCGGGGAAGCGGCGGTGCCCGAGTGGACGTTCCCGGGCCGCACCAGCGTCGAGCGCCAGCTCAGCCTCGCCGAGCGCGGCATCGACGCCAGCGACCGCGTCCTCATGCGCCTGCCGCGGTCGGCTCGCACCCGCGGCTGGATGACGAAGCTGCACCAGCGACGACGCCAGGTCGAGTTCCTGCGGCGCTACGCCGACTTGTACGCCGCCTACGCCGAAGCCGAGGTCATCTACTCCGACGATCGCGCCCGGGCGCTGCACGAGCAGCTTCCGCCCCACGAGCGCGACACGTTCGGCTTCGATGCCACCGCCATCGACTGGGCCGAGTACCTGCAGGACATCCACTGCCCGAGCGTGACCGCGGCGATGCGCCACACCTCCCCGCGCGTCGAGCCGCGCACCCCCCGCCCGGAGCCGGCCGACGAGCCCGTGGTGGCCGTGTTCGACCTCGAGGGCACCCTGCTGTCGTCCAACGTGGTCGAGGGGTATCTGTGGCTGCGGCTGGCCGACCTGCCGCTGCGGGACTGGCCCGCCGAGCTCGCCGGGGTGGCCCGCTCGCTGCCACGCCACCTCGCCGCCGAGCGGCGCGACCGCAGCGCGTTCCTGCGCGGGGTGTACCGGCGCTACGCCGGCGCCTCGCTGGAGGGGCTGCAGCGCCTGGTCGACGAGGAGGTCGGCGAGCTGCTGCTGGCCAGGGCCGCGCCCGCCGGGCTGCGCCAGGTCCGGGCCCACCGGGCATGCGGCCACCGGACCGTGTTGCTGACCGGGGCGCTGGATCTGCTCGTCGAGCCACTGCGGCCGCTGTTCGACGAGATCGTGGCCGCCCGCTTGGCGGTGCGCGACGGCCGCTGCACCGGCTACCTCGCCGAGCCGCCGGTGGTGGGCGAGGCCCGCGCCGAGTGGCTGCGCCACCGCGCCTCCCGCCAGGGCTTCGACCTGCGCGCCAGCTACGCCTACGGCGACAGCCACTCCGACCTGCCGCTGCTGGAGCGGGTCGGCAACCCGGTGGCCGTCAACCCCGATCCGGCGCTGTTCCAGACGGCGCGCGCGCGCCGCTGGCCGATCGAGCACTGGACCCACCCCGGCGGCGGCCCCGTGGCCCTGCCGGCCCCGGCCGAGGCCGGCCGGCCACACGTCGGAGGACGCCGATGAGATTCGCGACCGTCAACGCGGGGAGCCGATCCCGGTGATCGTGGCGCTGGAGCTGTACAAGTCGGTCTCGCGGTATCTGGCCGCGCGAGCCGTGGGCGGGCGCACCCCGGGGGCGCTGGCCGGCCCGATGGCCCCGCTGCGGCTGGTCAACCAGCCCGAGCCGACGCCGACCACGCCCGGCTGGGGGCGGCTGCGGCCGCGCTTGTCGGGGATCTGCGGCTCGGATCTGGCCACGCTGTCGGGCCAGTCGTCGCTGTACCTGTCGCCGTTGGTCTCGACGCCGTTCGTGCCCGGCCACGAGGTGGTGGGTGAGCTGGTCGACGAGGTCGCCGGTCTGTCCCCCGGCACGCGCGTGGTGCTGGACCCCGTCCTGTCCTGTGGCCCCCGCGGGTTGAGCCCCTGCGCCCAGTGCGCCGCCAGCGAGACGAGCCGGTGCGACCACATCACCGTCGGCGACCTCTCCGCGGGGTTGCAGAGCGGCTACTGCGCCGACACCGGCGGCGGCTGGGCCCACACGATGCTGGCCCACCGTGACCAGGTGCACCCGGTACCCGATGCCCTGACCGACGAGCAGGCGGTGCTCGTCGAGCCGCTGGCCTGTGCGGTGCACGCCGTGCGGCGCGCCCGGTTCGGCGACGGCGACCAGGTGTTGGTGGTCGGTGCCGGCACCGTCGGGCTGCTGGTGCTGGTGGCTCTGCGGGCGCTGACGGAGGCGGCCAGGATCATGGTTGTCGCCAAGCACCCGCGGCAGCAGGAGCTCGCCGACGCCTTCGGCGCCACCACCGTGGTCAGCCCCGATCGCGCCCCGTCGGCGCTGCGCCGGGCGACCCGCGCGTTCATGCTGCGCCCCGAGCGCGGCCAGCCGCTGTTGCTCGGCGGCGCCGGCACGGCCTTCGAGTGCACCGGCGGGCGCGCCGGGCTCGATCTGGCCACCCGCAGCGTCGCCGCCGGCGGGCAGGTGGTGCTGGCCGGCATGCCCACCGGCTCGGCCGACCTCGCCCCCGTGTGGTTCCGCGAGCTCGAGCTGACCGGGGCCTACGCCAGCAGGGGTCGGGACGGTGGGAAGGAACAAGACGGCAGGGACGACAGCGACTTCGCCACGGCGTTGGAGCTAGCCGCCGGCACCGACTTGAGCCCCCTGGTCGGCGGCATCTATCCGCTGGCCAGCTGGCGGCAGGCGCTCGACCACGCGTACTCAGCGGGCACGCTCGGCACGTTCAAGATCGCCTTCGCTCCCCAACAAGAGTGAATCCTTAACTATGGAATCCCTCGACTCAGGAGGTCAGCCGTGAGCCGACCAGGCATGGTGCTGGAGGTCGACGAGCGCACCCCGCCGCTGCTGGTGCACGCCGGGGAGAGCGTGGGCTTGCAGCCGTTCCCGTTGGGCACGCGGGTGGTGTATCCCCCCGAGCCGTTGCCGGGGGTGGGTGACGTCGACGCCACCATCCGCGCCGCGCTCGACGAGCCGACCGGCAGCGAGCCGTTGCGCGAGCTGCTGTGGCCGGGCATGAGGCTGACGATCGCGTTCGACGACATCTCCGTGCCGCTGCCGCCGATGCGCCCGCCGGACGTGCGCCAGCGGGTCATCGAGCAGGTGTTGGAGCAGGCGGCCGCGGCCGGCGTCGACGACGTCGAGCTGATCAGCGCGATCGCCCTGCACCGGCGCATGACCGCCGAGGAGATGAAGCGGACCGTCGGCGAGCGGGTCTTCCGCAGCTTCTGGCCCGAGCGGCTGCGCAACCACGACGCCGAGGACCCGGAGGGGCTGGCCTATCTCGGCCAGACCGACCACGGCGAGGACGTCGAGATCAACCGGCGCGCCGCCGAGAGCGACCTGCTGGTCTACGTCAACGTCAACTACGTGGCGATGAACGGCGGGCACAAGTCGGTGCCGGTGGGCCTGGCGAGCTACCGCAGCCTGCGCCCGCACCACAACGTGCACGTGGTCAGCAACTCGGCGTTCAACGACCCGCCGCAGTCGGCGATGCACCACAGCTACAAGCGCATGGGCGACCTGGTGGCCGAGCACGTGCGGGTGTTCACCGTGGAGACCACGGTCAACAACGACGCCTTCCCCGAGCAGCTGGGGTTTCTGACCAAGCGCGAGTGGGAGTGGGGCGTCAAAGATCAGGCGGCGTACCTGGCGATGCGCCGGGCGAACTCGGCCGCGCCCGGCTCCATGCGCCACAAGGTGTGGCAGGGAACGCAGGCGCCGTATCAGATCACGGGCGTGAACGCCGGCGAGACCGAGGCGGTGCACGAGCGCACCCTCGCCAACGTGTACCGCCAGCAGCTCACCGAGGTCGACGGGCAGGCCGACGTGCTGGTGTTCGGCCTGCCGTATCTGTGCCCGTACAACGTCAACTCGATCATGAACCCGATCCTGGTGATGTGTCTGGGGCTGGGGTACTTCTTCAACATGTACGTGGGCCAGCCGCTGGTGCGCTCCGGCGGGGCGCTGATCATGTTCCACCCCGTGCCGTGGGAGTTCCACCAGGTGCACCACCCCAGCTACGTGGACTTCTTCGAGGAGGTGTTGGCGGAGACCACGGACCCGGCCCAGATCGAGAGCAAGTTCGAGGCCCAGTACGCCACCGATCCCTGGTATGTGCACCTGTACCGCAACAGCTACGCCTACCACGGCGTGCACCCGTTCTACATGTGGTACTGGGGCGCCAAGGCGCTCGACCACCTGTCGGACGTGATCGTGGTCGGCGGCGACCGCCGCAGCTGCCAGCGGATGGGGTTCCGCTCGGCCTCGAGCTTCAACGACGCGCTGGAGATGGCCTCGGATTCGGTCGGCCGCAGTCCCCACATCACCTATCTGCGCAACCCGCCGGTGTGCATGGGGGAGGTCCGCTAGGGCATGGGGGCGATCGACGACGTCCGGCAGGTCGGCCGCGGCTGGCGGTGGCTGCGGCGCTCGCTGGTGCCGCGGTCGGCTCAGCCGCACACCCCGACGGCGCCGCGCCGCGAGTTCCCCACCGGGTGGGCGCGGACGCCGGCCGCGCGGGTGGCCCGGCAGGTGGTGCTGCGCGGCGGCATGAAGCCGCTCACCTGGATGGAGACGATGCCGCGCGTGCAGGGGCGCGACCATCTGGACGGCCTGCGCGGGCCGGTGGTGTTCGCGGCCAACCACGCCAGCCACATCGACACCCCGCTGATCCTGGGCTCGCTGCCGCGCGAGTGGGCCGATCGCGTGGCGGTGGGCGCAGCGGCCGATTACTTCTTCGATGCCCGCTGGCGGGCGATCACCACCGCGCTGGCGTTCAACACCTTCCCGGTCGACCGCCACGGCGGGCGCCGGGTGACCGGCCTGACCCGGCAGCTGCTCGCGGAAGGCTGGAGCCTGCTGTTGTTCCCGGAGGGCAGCCGCTCACCCGACGGCTGGCTGCACGACTTCCGCGGGGGCACGGGCCGGCTGTGCGTCGAGTACGGGCTGCCGGTCGTGCCGATCGCGGTGCGCGGCAGCTTCGGGGCGATGCCGCGGGGTCGCGGCTGGCCGCGGCCGGGCCGGGCGGCGGTCTCGGTGCGCTTCGGGCCGCCGCTGCGCCCACAGCCCGGCGAGGAGGCGGACGCGTTCACCGGCCGGCTGCGGGGCGGCCTCAGCCGCGTGTGGCACGAGGACGCCACGTCGTGGTGGGAATCGCTGCGCGCTCAAGCCGATGGCACCCTGCCCGAGCCCACCGGGCCGGATGCCCCACGGTGGCGCCGCGTGTGGGAGGCCACCCGCCCCCCACGAACGGACAGTCGCACGCCGGTGTGGGGCCGACACCGCTGAGGAACATATCCGGGGCCTGCTTTTCCCTCTCGCACAGGCCCGCCGATGACGACGTTCCCCGATCCCCCACCCGGCTCCGCTGACTCGGGGGCCTCGCCCGTGGACGCCGCGCCCGCCGTGGACACCACCGAGACCCCGTCGCCACAGCCGGAGCCGCCGGACGGCGCCGGGCCGCTGCGCCCGCCCACCGGCCCGAAGCCGTGGCGCACGCGCAGCGTGGTCGGGGTCGTGGCGCTCGCGGGCATCGGCGTGCTGCTGCTCGCCGGGTTGATGGCCGGCAGCGACGTCGAATCGGTGGCGGTCGCGCTGGCCGTGGCGGTGATGCCGGCGCCGGTGTTCGTGGGGCTGGTGCTGCTCACCGACCGGTTCGAGCCCGAGCCGCGGCGCATGCTGGCCGTGACGTTCTTGTACGGCGCCACCGCCGCCGTGGCGCTGGCCGGGGTGTTCAACACGCTCGGAGCGGGGCTGCTGGCCGGGCGCTACGACCCCGCGGCGGCCCAGGTGCTGACGGTTATCGGCGTCGCCCCGGTGGTGGAGGAGGCCCTCAAAGGCGCAGCGGTGCTGGTCATCGCCTGGCGCTACCGCTCGGAGTTCACCAGCGTCGTCGACGGGCTCGTCTACAGCGCGATGGTCGGTCTCGGCTTCGCGGTCACCGAGAACATCACCTACTACCTCGGGGCGCTGGCCGCCGGTGAGGAAACCTTCGCCGCCACCGTGGTGGCCCGCGGGGTGCTGAGCCCGTTCGCGCACCCCCTGTTCACCGTGATGTTCGGGATCGGCCTGGCGGTCGCGGTCCAGTCGGCGCGTTGGCGGGTGCTGCCGGCTGCTGTCGGCCTGCTCGGGGCGATCGGGTTGCACGGGCTGTGGAACGCCGCGGGGCTGACCGGGGGCGGGTTCGTGCCCGTCTACGTCGGCGTGTTCGTGCCCGTGTTCGTCGTCATGGTCACCGTCGCGATCCGCGCCACACGCCGCGAGGGCCGCCTGCTGCGGCGTTATCTGGCCGAGGAGGTCACGGCGGACCGATTGGCGCCCGAGGAGATCGAGACGCTCACGTCGTTGCGGCGCCGCCGCCGCGCCGAGCGGGAGTCGGCGTCAGCCGACCGCCCGGACACCAAGCACGTGCGCCGCAGCTTCCACCACGCCGCCACCCAGCTGGCCTTCACCCGCCACCGGCGCCGGACCGGCCGCGGCGCCCGCACCCCATCGGCCGACGTGGAGCAGTTCTGGCTGGACGAAACTCAGCGCCGGCGCGGCTTGGTGCGCGCGCCGGCGCCGAACTGATCTCTCGCCACCTGACGTCCCGCCGGGATGGTGCCGGCGGGAACGGGCTCAGGGAATCAGGCCCTGGTCCTGCAGGTACTGGCGGGCGACCTCCCGCTCGGGCGTGCCGAACTCGTCCGATTCGGCGTTCATCTGCTGCAGCGTCTCGGTGTCGAGCCCCTCGATCAGCAGCTGGTTGAGCTCGGTCAGCTCTGACTCCCACTCCTGGTAGATCTCTTCGCGGATGTTGAGCGCCGGCTGGTAGACGGGGAAGAAGTTCTGGTCGTCTTCCAGCACCACCAGGTCGCGCACGGCGATGCGGCCGTCGGTGGCGAACACCGCCGCGAACCGGCAATCGTCGGGGTTCTCCACGACCTCGGTGTACATGGGGCCGGGATCCATCTCGGTGGTGGTGGAGGCCTCGAAGCCGTAGTGCTCTTCCAGACCCGGCAACCCGTCTTCGCGGACCATGAACTCGTCGGTCCCACAGATCGACACCGCCTCGGGGTCTTCCTCCGCGAGCTGGGCGACGTCGGAGATGGTCTCGACGCCGTACTCCTCCTGGGTCTCCTGCGAGACCGCCAGAGCGTAGGTGTTGTCCGGCTCGGCGGGCTCGAGCCAGACGATGCCGTTCTCTTCCCGGTCGCGTTCGGCCACGGCCTCGTACTGTTCCTGAGCGCCCGGTAGCGGATCGACCTCGCCGAGGTGGGTGATCCAGCCGGTGCCGGTGTACTCCCAGTAGGCGTCGATCTCGCCGCTCTCCAAGGCGGTGCGCACCTCGGCGCTGCCGCCGAGGCCGGTCTGATCGGTGACCGTCGCGCCGGCGGCTTCGAACGCCTCGATCGCGACGTAGCCCAGGATCACCTGTTCGGTGAACTCCTTCGAGCCCACCGAGATGTCGAGGCCGGACAGGTCGAACTGTTCCGCGATCGCCCCCTCCCCGTCCGAATCCGCCGCTGAGCCGCCCTCGCCGTCGTCCTCGCCGCAGGCGGCAAGCCCGATGACCAAAGCTGCCATCAAAAGGACAAGGTGGACGCTGCGATATCGGCGCACCATGATCTCCCCTCTCGGCTCGGCCAGGAACTACTCCTATCCGGATCGTACAAGGCCCGGTCGCCGATGGGTGGCGCTGCCGTCACAGGCCCCTGGGTCGCAGCACATCTTCCACGATGCCGGCGATCCAATCGACGGACAGCGCGAAGACCCCGGTGATCACCGCGCCGCCGACCAGCGCCGGCCAGCGGGACATGGAGATGCCGGGCTGGATGATGGCCCCCAAACCGCCGGCACCGATGAACGCCGCCAGCGTGGCGGTGCCGACACACAGGATGAGCGACACGCGAACGCCGGCCAGGATCACCGGCACCGCCAACGGCAACTCGATCTGCCACAGCACCTGTCGCCGACGCATCCCCATCCCGCGGCCCGCTTCGATCTCAAAGGGGTCGATCTGCAGGATGCCGACCAGCGTGTTGCGCAGCACCGGCAGGATGCCGTAGATGATCAGGGCGGCGATGGCGATCGTGGACCGCGAGACGCCCTCGGGGCGCAGCCACACGGCGAACAGGATCAACACGCCCAGAGAGGGGATCGCCTGTCCGGCGTTGGCGACGTTGACCGCGACCGGGGTGAAGCGGCTGGCCCACGGCCGGGTCAGCAGGATGCCGAGCGGCACGGCGATGGCAATGATCCCGCCCGTGGCGACGCCCGCCAGCCAGGCGTGCTCGTAGAGCCGGGCCCGGATGTTGGGCCAGTTCAGCACACGCTGTTCGATGCGGTCCAGGTCGATCACCGACACGTACAGGTACAGCAGCCCGAGCACCACCACCAGCACCGCCGGCATGATCAGGTGACGGGCGACCGCCGGCGGCGGGGCCAGTCGACGGGCGCGACGGCCGGCGCGCACGGTCGGGGTTTGGGCGGCCGTCTCGTCAGCGGCGGCCGTCTCGGTGGACGGGTCGCTCATCGCGCGGCCTCCCCGGCGGCGCCGTCGGCCGGCGCCGCGGTGTCGCGCCGGTCCCCCCCGCGCATCTCGTGGATGGCGGCGGCCAGCGCACCGGCGTCGACCACGCCCAGATAGGCGCCGTCCGCATCGACCACCGGGGCGCACAGCAACCGCGAGCCGAGCATCTGGTCCAGGGCCTCGTAGAGCGTGGCCTGCGCATCGACGGTGGCGGACACCGGTTGGCCCGCCTCGGTTCCCCCATCGAGATCGCCGTGACCGAGCCAGCGCAGCGGCCGCTGCCGCTCGTCGAGCACGATCAACCAGGACTGCGGGCTGCGCTCCAGCTGGCGGCGCATCTGCTCAGGGTCGGCGCCGTCCGCGGCGGTGGGCCAGTCGCTCAGGTCGGTGTCGCCCACGCGGTTCAGGTGCAGGCGTTTGACGGCGGCGCCGACGCCGATGAAGTCGCGCACGAAGTCATCGGCCGGTTGGGTGAGGATCCTCGCGGGGTGGTCGTACTGAGCGATGCGGTGGTCGTCGTTGAAGATCGCGATGCGATCACCCATCTTGACCGCCTCGTCGATGTCGTGGGTGACGAACACGATCGTCTTGTGGATCTCTTCTTGCAGCCGCAGGAACTCCGTCTGCAGCCGGTCACGGGTGATCGGGTCGATTGCTCCAAAGGGCTCGTCCATCAGCAGCACCGGAGGGTCTGCGCCCATGGCCCGTGCCACGCCGACGCGCTGGCGCTGTCCGCCCGAGAGCTCCTTCGGGTACCGGTTCCGGTAGGTCTCCGGATCCATGCGAACCGTCTCGAGCAGCTCGGTGACGCGCTCGGCGATCCGCTGCTTGTCCCAGCCGAGCAGCTTGGGCACGGTCGCGATGTTGTCGGCGATCGTCTTGTGCCGAAACAGCCCCACCTGCTGGATGACATAGCCGATGCGGCGGCGCAGCAGGTCGGCGTCCACCTCGGTGACGTCTTCGCCCTCGAGGACGATCCGCCCCGAGGTGGGCTCGATGAGCCGGTTGATCATCTTCAGGGTGGTGGTCTTGCCGCACCCGGAGGGGCCGACCAGGACCACGATCTCGCCGTCGGGCACGTCCATGGTGACGTGGTCGACGGCCATCTCCGCCTGGCCGGGGTACTGCTTGGCGAGGTCCTCCAAGCGGATCATCGCGTCCATCGCAGGCCTTTCCTGCCGAGTCAGTTCTTCAGTCCCCGGGGGATGGTGACCTTGCCGATCACGAGATAGATCAGGTCGAGGATCAGCGCGACGATCACGACGCCGACGATGCCGGCGATCACCATGGGCACGGCCACCACCGCACCCATCCGATTCAAGCCGGCGAACATGATGTTGCCCAGACCGGGGCCGGCGACCGCCGCGGCGATCGCCGCGATCGACACGATCAGCAGCGTCGCCACCCGCACGCCGGTCAGGATCACCGGCCAGGCCAGGGGCAGCTCGACCTTCGCCAGCTGTTGCCAGCGACGCATGCCCATGCCCTTGGCGGACTCGACGATGTCGGGTTCCACGCTGCGCAACCCCACCACGGTGTTGCGCAGGATCGGCAACAGCCCATAGAGCACCAGCATGGCCCATGAGGAGGCGAAGCCGAATCCCAGCAGCGGCACGAACAGCGCGATCATCGCAAACGACGGGATGGTCAGAAACGCCCCGGTGACCGCCAGCGACAGCGTGGCGGCACGCTCGCGCCGGTACACGACGAGCCCGAGGGCCACCCCCACGACCACCGACACCGCGATCGAGGCCAACACCAGCTGCAGGTGTTCGATGGACTGGTCGATCGCTTGCGGCCATTGCCGACCCAGCAGCTCCCAGAACGGCGGCGGGGTCACGAGGGTCGCCATAGCTCGTCCTACGATATCCGGTGCGCCACACGGGGGAGGCGCGTCCGCCGCGCGCTGCCGGCCCGACGAGCCCGGCGGCGGGGCCCGGTAGCGGC
>CAYQMQ010000038.1:0-13163 GCA_964418395.1 uncultured Actinomycetota bacterium | reverse complement strand
TGAGCTTGGAGGACTTCGAGGACGTGCCGGATGCGAGGTCGTCGCGCTCGAGCAGAGCCACCGACAGCCCGCGGGCGGCGGCATCCAGCGCGATGCCACAACCGGTGACCCCGCCACCGATCACGAGGACGTCGACCGGCTCGGCGGCGACGCGCTGTCGCACCGCGTCGCGCCGGCGGGCGTCGAGGGGGGCGGGCTCGTGGCTCACTGGCACAGGCGCAGGGTAGGTGCCGTCCCGGCCCCCGCGGGGCGAGGCGGCCTAGAATCGCTGGTGTCGTCGACGTGGTGGAGGTGCTCGTGAGCCGCGGGAAGCGGTTGGGGTGCGCGGTGGAGGCGATGCGCGACCGCGAGGTCGACGGGCTGCTGGTGGGGCCGGGTGCCGACCTGCGCTGGCTGTTGGGATTCGATCCGCCGCCGTTGGAGCGGCTCACGCTGCTGGTGGCGCGCGCCGACGGTGTTCACACCCTGATCGTGCCCGAGCTCGAGGAGCAGCTGGCTCGCGACGCCGGCCTGGCCGACGCGGTCAGCGTGGTCAGCCACGGCGAGACCGACGACCCGTATGAACTCGTCCGCACCGCCCTGGACGGCGTCGAGACCGGCCGCCTGGCAGTCGGCGACCGGCTGTGGGCCCAGTTCACGCTGCGGCTGCAGACGGCGCTGCCGGGCGCCGACTGGACGCTGGCCTCCGAGGTGCTGGCCGGGCTGCGCCAGATCAAGGACGCCGACGAGGTGGAGGCGCTCCGGCGGGCCGGAGCCGCCATCGATCGGGTCCACGCCCGGCTGCCGGAGATCCTGGCGGCCGGGCGCACCGAGAACGAGGTCGCGCGCGACGTGGCGGACGCGATCATCGCCGAGGGCCACGACGACGTGCGCTTCGTGATCGTGGGATCCGGCCCGAACGGGGCGAGCCCGCACCATCAGCACGGGGAGCGCCGGCTGACCGAGGGCGACGCCGTGGTGGTCGACATCGGCGGCAGCCTCGACGGCTACTGCTCGGACTGCACGCGCAACTACGTGGTCGGTCGCTCCCCCGACGGCTACGACGAGGCCTACGCGGCGCTGCTGGCGGCACAGCGCGCGGCGGTCGACGCGGTGCGCCCGGGGGCGACCGCCGGCGAGATCGACGCGGCCGCACGGGACCGGCTTGCAGCCGCCGGCCTCGGCGACCGGTTCATCCACCGCACCGGGCACGGCATCGGCCTGGAGGAGCACGAGGCCCCGTGGATCATGCCCGACAGCGAGCAGCGGCTCGAGCCGGGGATGGCGTTCTCGGTGGAACCCGGGGTCTATCTGCCCGGCCGCTTCGGCGCCCGCATCGAGGACATCGTGGTGGTCACCGACAGCGGGTGTGAGCGCCTCAACACCCTGGACCGCGAGGCCGTGGTGGTGACGTGACCGAGAACCAGCGAGCGCTGCTGGAGGTTGTCTCCAGCTTCGCCGAGCGCGAACTGGCTCCGCGGGCGGCCGCCGACGACGCCACGGCGACGTTCCCGCGCGGGGCGTTCGAGCAGATGGCCGCCATGGGCCTGACCGGTCTGCCCCTGCCGCACGAGGTGGATGGGGCGGGCCAGGCCTATGGGTTCTATCTGGGCGTCCTCGAGCGGTTGGCGAGGTGCCACGTGGTGGTGGCGCTGACGCTGAGCGTGCACACCCTGGCCTCGACCGTGATCGCCGCGGGCGGCCGGGGGCCGGTGCGCCGGGAGGTGCTGCCGGCGCTGAACCGCGGCGAGGGGCTGGCGGCGTACTGCCTGTCGGAGCCGCACAGCGGGTCGGATGCCGCGGCGCTGACGACCCGCGCGGTCCGTGACGGCGACGGCTACGTGCTGTCGGGCACGAAGGCCTGGGTGACCCATGCCGGCCACGCGGACTGGTATGTGGTCATGGCTCGGTCGGTCGGCTCCGGCGGCGAGCCGATCCCCGGTCATCGCGGCATCACCGCGTTCCTGGTGCCGGCCGGCGCCGAGGGGCTCGAGCCCGGCCGCCCCGAGCACAAGATGGGATTGAACGCCTCGCCGACGGCCGTGGTCCACCTGGACGGGGTGCGCGTGCCCGCCGACCACCGGCTGGGGGAGGAGGGCGAGGGGTTCTCCCTGGCGCTGGGCGCTCTGGATGGGGGGCGGTTGGCGATCGCGGCGATCGCGGTGGGGCTGGCCCAGGCCGCGTTGGACGCCAGCGTTGCTCACGCCGGCGAGCGCGAGCAGTTCGGCCAAGCGATCGGGCGCTTCCAGGGGGTGGGCTTCATGCTGGCCGACATGGCCACCAACGTGGAGGCTGCCCGCGCCTTGACGTGGCAGGCGGCCGCCCGCCGCGACCGCGGTGAGCAGACGGCGACCCGCCTGGCGTCGATGGCCAAGCTGTTGGCCACCGATACCGCGATGGCCGCGGCGACGGATGCGATCCAGGTGCACGGTGGCTCTGGTTACGCCACCGAAGCCGGTGTCGAGCGGCTGTTCCGGGAGGCCAAGGTCATGCAGATCTTCGAGGGCACCAACCAGGTGCAGCGCCACGTGATCGCCCGCGATCTGGTGGGCTGAGGCGTCATGGTCGATCCGGACACCGGCCAGCGCCCGGACGCCGGCCAGCGTCCGGCCCGTCGCCGCGCCGACCGCGACCGCGTGACGGTGCGCCGCGCCCTGATCGCGGGGGGCGTCGTCTGGGCGCTGGTGGGCGGCCCGTTGGTCATGTGGTTCGCACCCGCCGGCGGGCAGGCCAGTGCCGTCGGGATGCTGTTGGGGCTCGTCTTCGCCGGCATGATCACCAGCACGTGGCTGCTGGTAGCTGCCGCCATCGACCTGTGGACCGGTCAACCGGTCGATCGCCGCCGCCTCGCATGGACCGTCGGTGTGACGATCGCCACGATGCTGTCGCCGCTGCTGGTGTTGGGAGCCGGTGGGTGATGGCCATCTGCGAGACGTGTGGCACCTCCTTCGAGGTCCCGGCCCACCTCAGCGAGCGCTACCCCGGATGGACGCCGTCGGAGTGTCCGGCGTGCTTTCGCCGGCGTCGACGCGGGACCGCGGCCGGTTCGGCCGCAGACGGTGGTGCGGGTGGAGGATCGGCCGCCGCCGGCGAGGAGGACCTTCCCCTGGACGAGGTGCTGGCCAAGTACACCGAGGGTCCCGACACGGGGGTCTTCACCGACGGCAGCGCCGACCCGAACCCTGGGCCGGGCGGGTGGGGGGCGGTGTATGTCGTCGACGGCGAGATCGTGAACCGAGACTGGGGTTACGAGCCGGAGACCACCAACAACCGCATGGAGCTGACCGCACTGTTGCGCGCCATCGAGCTGGTGCCGGAGGGCACGCCCACCACCGTGTACTCCGACAGCCGGTTGGTGGTGGACACCGTCACCGTCTGGGCCCCCGGCTGGGAGGCCCGCGGCTGGCGGCGCAAGGCCGGGCCGGTCAAGAACCTGGATCTGGTGCGCCCGCTCGTCGAGCGGTTGCGCGAGCGTCCCGAGCTCGAGATCGCGTGGTTGCCCGCGCACTCGGGACAGCGGTGGAACGAGTATGCCGACAGCTTGTCGACCGCCTGGCGACGCTCGCGCCTGTGAGACCGCGGTGCGTCGAAATGATGCTTGCAGTCCCCGGACGGTGGTCGTACCCTCCCCGCCTTCCAAGGCGTTAGCGCGGCCCCGGCGGCGGTAAGGGTGGGAGCGCAGCGGTAGTGACCCCTAAGCGACCCCAAACGGGAGGGCTCGAGGTGGCACGGGACGAGGAGCTTTCGGAACAGCTCGGGGGTGACGAAGAGCTCGAAGGCGAAGAAAAGATCAATGAGCTCGACGAGCTCGAAGGCTATCGTGAGCTCGGCGACAGCGAGGTCGACAAGGACGACGAGACCGAGGTCAAGGAAGACGCCCCCAGCGAGGGGGACGAGAGCAGCGCCACCGAGGTTGAAGAAGACGAGGAGGAAGAGGAGTCCCTTGAGGCTCTGCTGGGCACCGACGAGACAGTCACCGAAGCCTCACCGCGCGTGGCCGGTGCCCGGGCTCCTGAGGGGATCGGCGAGGATGAGTTCACCTGTCGCTCCTGCTTCCTGGTGAAGTCGAGAGCTCAACTTGCCGACGTCGACGAGCTCATCTGCACCGACTGCGCCTAGCCCACGGTTCCCGCCCGGCCCCGACACGAGGCCACGCCAGCTGACCTGTGGGGTGCCGCCGACGGCACGCAAGGCGCTGGTGGCCGTG
Organism: uncultured Actinomycetota bacterium; assembly: GCA_964418395.1. GTDB lineage: Bacteria > Actinomycetota > Nitriliruptoria > Euzebyales > Egibacteraceae > QS-5-72-10. The sequence continues at coordinate 8,977 of CAYQMQ010000038.1, read as the reverse complement.
ATCGCCGGGTTGGCGTTGCTGGCCGGCCACGAACCGGTGGGCTGGGGATGGGCAGGCGTGGTGGCCCTGGTGCCGCTGTCGCTGTTGGCCCGAGAGATCAGCGGCGGTCCTCGGCCGCTGCGGGCGGGGTTCGGTTGGGGGATGTTGGCGGGGGCCGCGTTCTTCGGACCGCTGTTGTGGTGGATCCACAACATCGGCGAGATCGTGGCTTGGCCGTTGCTGACGGGGGCCTTGGCGCCCTTCGTGGGGGCGTGGGTGGCGCTCTTGGCCTGGTGGGGGGAGCGGCGTGGCCGAGCGGTACTCGCCGTCGCGGCGTGGGTGGCGCTGGAGATGGTGCGCACGGTGGCGCCGTTCGGCGGCTTCCCGTGGGGACAGCTCGGTTACACCCAGGCGAATGCCGGCCCGTTTTTGGATGCTGCTCGCGGCGTCGGGGTGTTGGGGCTCACCGCCTTGCTGGCAGCGATCGCCATCGCCATCGAGCGTGGCGCGGTGGCGGTCGGTCGCGCGGCGCGCGCCGCGCCCGCCGCGTCCGGGGAAGGGCCGCGAGCCGTGCTGCCAGGTGGCGAGCAGATCGCGCGGGCCGGGTCGGTGCCGCTGGCGGTCATGATCGGGCTGCTGGTCGTGGGGACACTGGCCCCCGGCACGCCGGCGGAGCCCAGCGGGGAGACGGTGGACATCGCCGCGATCCAGGGGTTCGACACCGCTGGCAGCACGGGCCGCGATCTGGGCCGCAGCCGTTTCGTCGCCGATGGGCAGCTCGAGCTCACCCGGCGGGTCGCCGCGTCGGCGGAAGGGCCGCCCGATCTCGCGGTGTGGCCGGAGAACGCGCTGGATCACGACGTGCTCGGTCCCGGCTCCCACCCCGAGCTGCGACAACGGCTCGACGCGGGGCTGGCAGCGCTGGACGGTGCCCCGCTGCTGTCGGGCATGATCGAAGAGCAGCGCGGGAACCGGTTCGTCAACAGCATGGTGGCTTTCGGCACCGAGGGTGAGGTGCTCGGCCGCTACGACAAGCGCCAGTACGTGCCCTTCGGCGAGTACGTGCCGTTCCGCGAGCTCATCGAGTGGGTCCCGCCGCTGGAGCGCGTGCCGCGTGACGGCATCGAGGGGGACGGGCCGGAGGTGATAGAGCTCGCCGGCGCGCAGATCGGCAGCGTCATCTGTTTCGAGGTGGTCTGGCCCAGCCTGGTCCATGAGCAGGTGGAGGCGGGCGCCGAGGTGTTGGTGGTCGCCACGAACAACTCGAGCTTCGGCGAGTCGGCGGCCAGCGATCAGCACATCGCGTTCAGCCAGCTGCGCGCCGTCGAGACGGGGCGCTGGGTGGTGCACGCGGCGCTGTCGGGACGGTCGGCGCTGGTGGCCCCCGACGGGACCGTGCACCAGCGCACCGGGCTGTACGAGCAGGACGTGGTGCGCGGCGACGTGCCGCTGGTCGACGAGCACACCATGGCGATGGCGGTGGGCAACGCGCCCGGCTGGATCGCGGTGGTCGTGGTGGTGGCGATGATCGGCGGGGGGCTGATCGCCCGGCGCCGGGCCGCCAGCGGTGACGAGGCCACCCAGGGTGCGCCCGAGGGGCCCGTCGACTAACCTCGGCGGGGCTCGGATCGCACCCGAGCCCCGCAGGGGCCCCGTCATCTAGCGGTCTAGGATACCGGCCTTTCAAGCCGGCGGCGCGGGTTCGAATCCCGTCGGGGCCACCTCGGACGCCGTTGCGCCCGGCACTGGCAGGCGCCAGGAGACGGGCGTCTAGCGCGCCGTGGTGATCCCGCTGTAGTGGCGCAGCAGCCGGCTGAGGCGGCGGCGCATGTCGCGGGCTGCGTTGGCGCCCACCGGCAGCCATTGCTCGCCCTGCTCGGTGATCGCGTAGACGCGACGCGCAGGGCCGGTGTGTTGGTGCTCCCAGTGGGAGGTGACCAGCCCTTCGTCCTCCATGGCCCGGAGGGCGCGGTACATGCCGCCCGCGTCGACCTGTCCCAACCCCCGCGCGGGCAGTTCGGAGAGGATGGTGTAGCCGTGGGCGGAGCCTTCGGTGAGCAGTAGGAGGATGCAGGTGCGCAGGTACGTCCCCCGTACGCTGAGATCGCTTTCTCCTGCGGCGGCAGTTGTCATGGTGCCCCACTTACTGGTGCGGATTACGTACATGTCGCTCGCCAATAGGGGCACTTTACTAGTTCTCCCACCTGCAGGGTAGGGGCGGTTCACCCTAGTGCCCCCCCACAGGGGTGATCCCCTACCTACTTACCGGCCGAGAAGCGGCACGAGCTCTGAGAGGCCTCGCGTCCGGCGGTGATTGTCCACATCGCGGCGCAGGCGGGGCAGATTGCGATAGGGGGGCTCGCCGGGGCAGCTGGTGCGGGAGACGTCGCGGTGGCCGCAGAGCGTGGGCAACTCCACCTCGTGACCCGGGGGGAAGCGCGAGGAGCCTCGGCTCACCCGGCGGGTGCGGCCCTGCGGGTCGATCCCGTGCTCATCGCACAGCCACGCCAACAGCTCGGTCAGCGCCTGGCGGGTCTCAGGGGTGTGGGGCTCACCACGGTGATCGCCGATGACGCCGACGCCGATCGCCCCCGTGTTGAACCCGCCCGCGTGGGCCCCGATCACGGGCCGGCGCACGCCGCCGTGCCGCCCTTGCAGGATGCGCCCGTAGCGGTCCACCAGGAAGTTGTACCCGATGTCGTCCCAGCCGTTGACCTGTTGGTGGTGGTACTGGATCGCGCGGACGATGGCGAACGTGTGATCGGCGGGGTATCTGTTGGTGGTCACCGTGTGGTGCAACACCGCGAACTCGGCCTCCTGCGCATAGCTCGGCCGGCCCCGCATCGGCTGGGCCCCCCACTCGGTGCGGGCTCGGATCGGAGGGTGGTTGTCCGCGTGGGCGACCCGGCCTCGCGCCCGCCAGCTCAGCGAGCGCAGCTGCTCACCCAGGCTCTGAGCGAGCCCGAGCGAGTCGACGAGGTGCACGTCGATGCGGTCGCGGGACGCTCCCGCGACCGCGATCTGGCTGCGGTCGGCCTCGCCGACCCAGACGGGCGCACGGGGTGGTGCGGCACCGGCGGGGCCACCGCGGTGGTCCGGGCCCTCCTCGGTCATCATCGGCACCCGCTGCCACTCTGACCACGAGCCGTCGAGGCTGCGACTGCGCACGTGGAGGTCGGCGCCAGCCGGAGCCCGCAGCGACACGGCGGCGTGGGGAAACACCGAGTCCAGGCGTGGCTCGGTGATCAGGTAGCCGTCGACCCGGTCCACCTCCGCCAGCGTCCGCACCGTCAGCGCGGTCAGCGGCGCGGAGGCGGGGGCCCGGTCAACGAGGCCGCGGGCCGCCGATGGCAGGGTCCACGCGGTCGCGATGCCGGCGGCGACCGCTCCGCTGCGCCACAGCAGGGTGCGCCGGCTCAGCCCCGAGGGGATCGGTGGGCGGTGCTCGCTCATGCTCGCCTCCCTGCGGTCGCCTTGACCCGGGTCGCGTGCCCTCGGAGGGCACCGCCGTTGGCCGGGGTGCATGCCTCGTGATGGCGGGCCCGTGCCCGCTGGTGCAGGTTAACGGCTGCGGTCGATCGCCACGCCATACACTGCGGGTCACACCGGTGCGCGACGCCGGTCGACACCATCGTCGAGCACCAGCGGGGTCCTCACGTGGCCACCAAAAGCTCGCCCACCTATCAGGTGGAGATCAACCGCCAGAAGGCGGCCCAGGCCGCCGGGAACTACGAGCTGTCCGACTTGCCCGGCGGCTTGGCTCATCCCGACGCCGCAGCCCGCGTGGGCAAGGAATCCAATCAGGACAAGGTGTTGGCGGGTGCCCGTTCCCTGTCGGCGGTCACCAAGATCGCTCCGAAGGCTGCCCTGGCGGTGTACGGGCGCCCGGAGTCGCGCTGGGCGACCGCCTATTACCGGCGGGTCGGCGGCTCGGCGTCGATGGTCGAGCTGTTGAGCTATGCGCGTCAGCTGATCGGGATGGGCCCGGACGGGCAGCTCATGGTGTGCCTGTGCGGTCACGCGGGCCAGGGCCCGTGCATCCCGCTGTGGGCCCCCCGGGACGAGCTCAGCCTGACCGTCCAGCCCAATGACCTCGTGCTGCGCTTCAACGAGATCTGTGATCCCTGACGCCGCGCCGCTGCAGCCCGAGGCGATCGAGGCGGCTCGCCGCACCGCGCTGACGCTGGCGGATTCCGCAGACGCGATCGCGCTGGCCCGGTTCCGGGGCCCGTTGCAGGTTGACACCAAGCCCGGCGGAACGCCGGTAACCGAGGCGGACACGGCCATCGAACACGAGCTCCGGGCGCTCATCCGGGATGCTCATCCCGATCATGCGGTGATGGGGGAGGAGAGCGGCGGAGCGCTCCACGACGACCGGCCCACTTGGGTGATCGACCCGATCGACGGCACCAAGAACTTCCTTCGCGGCGTGCCGGTGTTCGCCACGCTGGTGGCCCTGGTCGCCGACGCCGAGGCCCTCGTGGGCGTGGTCAGCGCCCCGGCGCTGGGCGAGCGGGTCGAGGGAGCCCGCGGCTTGGGGGTGCGTCGCAACGGGGTGGAGGTGGGCGTCTCGGGGGTGTCGGATGTGGCCGACGCCCACGTGTCGTTCGGCGATCTCGATCGGCTGCGCGAGGTCGACCATCTGTGGACCGGGGTGGGCGCGTTGTGCGAGCGGGCTTGGCACGCGCGGGGCTTCGGGGACTTCTGGAGCCACGCGATGGTGGCCAGCGGCGCCTGCGACGTGGCCGTGGAGCGCGAGGTCCGCGTGTGGGACGTGGCCGCGCTCGCGTGCGTGGTGGGCGAGAGCGGCGGGCGCATCACCGACTTGGACGGCACGCCGATCCTGCGCAGCGACGCGCCGGCGCCCAACGGGGTGGTGTCGACCAACGGCCGGCTGCACGAGCCGGTCCTGGCCGCCCTGCACCCGTAGCCGCCGCGGCGGTCAGCGCCCGCGAAGCCGGTCGTGCTCGCTTTCGCATTCGCGGACGAACGTCTCGGCGGCCTCGATGCGCTCGTCGATGCGGGCTAGGGCGTCCACCACCGCCGTGCGACGCGCCCCGAGGGCTTCCATCAACGGTTTGGTCGTCGCCGTCACCGTGCGCGTCGGCGGGTGCGGCAGGGCCTGCTCGTGCTCGCGCACGTCCTCGGCGAAGCCGTCGATCCGGGCGAGCTCGCCGGCTAGGTACTCCTTCTCGCGCCACAGCGCGTCCCGCTCGTCGATGGCGCGCAGGAGGGTGAAGTAGGCCGCCTCGGCATCGGTGCGGGCGGTCATGACCGGTTGTCCTCGCGGTCGGTGGATGTCTCGGCACCTCCGAGCTCGCCGGCCAGGGCGTCCAGCAGACGAGCCTGTCCGTGGCGGGCGCGGGTGAAGTCCCCGAGGTGCAACGACTCGTCGATGCCATGGGCGCGGGTATCGGGGTCTTCGATGCCGACCATGAGGACCGGGACGTCCCCGAGCCGCAAGGTCAGCGGCTCGAGGAACGGGATGGATCCACCGACGCCCGCGAACACGGTCTCGTGGCCGTAGGCGCGGGCGAGCGCGTCGGCAGCCGCCCCCACGGCCGGGTGATGCCGGTCGATTTCGAACGGGGCGGCGGCGGTGCCTTCGGTGACGTCCACGTCGAGCCCGAACGGCACGTGGCTGGCCAGCCAGTCGGTCAGCACCCGACGCGCGCGGTGTGGGTCCTGTCCCGGCGCGAGGCGGACGCTGACCTTGGCGCGGGCCGACGGCTGGATCGCGTTGGCCGCCCCGTCCACGCCCGGGGCGTCGAGGCCGACCACCGTCAAATGGGGGCGGCGCCAGACCCGCTCCAAGGGGTGCGCGTCGGGGTCGCCGGCCAGGGGCACGTCGGCCAGCAGGCCGGCATCCCGGCGGAAGGCGTCGACGTCGAACTCGAGCCGTTCCAGCGCCCGGCGCTCATCGTCGGTGACGGGGCGGGCGTCGTCGGCGAAGCTTGGGATGGCCACGGCGCCGTGGTCGTCCACGGCAGCCGCGAGCAGCTTGGTCAGGGCCGTGACCGGGTCGGGGACGGGGCCGCCGTACATGCCCGAGTGCACCGCGTGGTCGAGCGCGCGCACCTCGACGACGGCGTCGACCAGACCGCGAAGGCTGGTGGTCAGCGTCGGCACGCCCACCGCCCAGTTGAGGGTGTCGGCCACGACGACCGCGTCGGCGCCCAGGCGGTCGCCGTGGACAGACAGGAACTCGGCGAGGTGGGCCGAGCCGACCTCCTCTTCGCCCTCGACGATCAGCTTTACCGCGCACGGCGGCCCGCCGCGCGCCAGCGACCACGCCTCGATCGCCGCGAGATGCGCCACGACCCCGGCCTTGTCGTCCGCGGTCCCGCGCCCGTACAGGCGCTCGCCGCGTTCGGTGGGCTCGAATGGCGGTGACGACCAGGCGTCGACCTCGCCGGGCGGCTGCACGTCGTGGTGGGCATACAGCAGCACCGTCGGGGCGTCCGGATGGTCGCCGGCCGGCGCTCGCTCGGCCAGCACCGCCGGCGGTGCGCCGTCCACCTCGAGCAGCTCGGCCCGGTCGCAGCCCCGGGCCAGCGCTAGCTGGCGCACCGCGTCGGCGGAGCGGCGCACCTCGGCGGGGTCGAAACCAGCGGCGCTGACGCTGGGGATCCGCACGAGTTCTTCAAGGTCCTCGCGGTGGGTGGCAGTCCGCGCGTCGACCTGGTCGGCGACATCCGCAAGCGGGTCGCGGGCACGGGCGGGCTTCGAGGCCACGATTGCCTCCTGACCGGCGAAACCGGCGAACACGGCCAGCCGGAATGTTGCCGCGCGTGGCCGGCTGGCGCTGCGGCCCGACGGCGTGGTCGGTCCTTCGAGCCCTGCCACGAGCCTCGCCATTTGTCCGGTGGGGAGATCCCCTGACGTTGACACGGGTGTCAACCGCAATAGTGTAGGAAGCTGCGCGTGCGGGTCGACGCACCTGGGAACGCGCGTACGAAGCGTCAGGAGTTCGGATCGTGACCGTTGCCAGTGTGCTGGAGGGGCTTGGCACGGCATTACCGCCGCGTCGGGTGACCAACGAGGAGATGGCCCGCGGGCTCGAAACCGATGACGAGTGGATCCGCACCCGCACGGGCATCAGGGCCCGCTACGTCGCCGAGGACGATGTCAACACCAGCGACCTCGCCGTCGAAGCGGGCGAGCGGGCGCTGAAGTCAGCCGGCGGGGGAGTGGTGGACGCCGTCCTGGTCGCCACGACCACCCCCGACCAGTTGTGTCCCAACACCGCAAGCCTCGTGGCCGAGCGCCTCGGCTGCACCGACGCGGCCGCCCTCGACTTGAACGTGGCCTGCTCCAGCTTCATCTACGGGCTGGCCACCGGCGCCGGGTTCATCGCCACCGGCACCAGCGACCGGGTGCTGGTGGTGGGCGCCGAGACGCTCGTGCGGTTCATGAACCCCGACGATCGCACCACCCGCGTCCTGTTCGGTGACGGCGCCGGCGCGGTCGTGTTGCGACCAGGCCGAAGCGATGAACCAGGCGCTTTCGGCGCGTTCGACCTGGGCAGCGACGGCTCGCTCGGCTCGCTGCTCGAGATCCCCTTCGGCGGCTCCCGACGTCCCCCGGGTCACCCCGAGGTGGCCGGCGCCGAGGGCTACCTGCGGATGGAGGGCCGCGAGGTGTACCGCCACGCCGTCAGGCGCATGATCTCCTCGCTGACCGCCGCCTGCGAGCGCCAGGGTCTGGCGGTCGCCGACCTTGACCGGATCGTGGCCCATCAGGCCAACGCCCGCATCCTTGAAGCCGTGGCTCAGCGTCTCGATCTTCCGGTGTCCAAGTTCGCCATGACCGTGGCCGAGCACGGCAACACCTCCGCGGCTTCCATCCCGCTGGCGCTGGCCACCGAGCCGCCCGAGCCCGGTGAGCGCGTCGGGCTGGTGGCCTTCGGCGGCGGTTTCAGCTGGGGAGCGACGACGCTGACGTGGCCGGCGCTGACAGAGGGGTGACCTCGCCCCGGCCCGTCCCCGGCCGTTCCTCCCGTTTCGACTTTCACCCCGTACCCATGGCAACCTGCCGGTCCCGCCGGCGTTCGATTATCCGCACCACCCGAAACCATAGGAGAGCACCATGAGTGAGAGTTCCGTCTACGACCGTGTCGTCAAGATCCTCGTCGACAACTTCGGCGTCGACGCCAACGCCGTCGGGCCCGATGCCACCTTCGAGGATCTCGACCTCGACTCCCTCGACCTCGTCGAGTTCGCGTTGGCCGCCGAGGAAGAGCTCGGCGTGCGCATCGAGGACGAGGAAGCCGAAGGGCTGGAAACGCTCGGTTCCGCCGTGAAGCTCCTCGAGGAGAAGGGCGCCAAGGTCAGCGAAGGCTAGCCGACCGCCAGGCGGCTGGCGCCGTCACGCGGCTGGAGAAGGGGCGCCCGAATGCTGTTGCAGGGCAAGCGTCTGTTGATCACCGGCGTGCTCAACGAGGCCTCGATCGCGTTCTCGGTGGCGAAACTGGCCCAGGAGGCCGGCGCCGAGATCGTGCTGACGGGGTTCGGCCGCGGCATGCGGATCACCGAGCGCATCGCGCGCAAGCTGCCTGACCCTCCGGACGTGTTCGAGCTCGACGTGACCGAGCCCGACCACCTCGAGCGCCTCGCCACCGATCTCGATGCGCGGTGGGGGGCCGTGGACGGCGTGGTACACGCGGTGGCGTACGCTCCCGAATCGGCCATCGGCAGCGGCTTCCTCGCCACGCCGTGGCAGGACGTCGCCACCGCGCTGGAGGTGTCGACCTACTCGTTCGCGTCCCTGTCGGCGTCGCTGGCGCCGCTGTTGAAGGCCGCCGGTGGCGGCTCGGTGGTCGGGCTCGACTTCGACGGGTCCCGGGCGTGGCCGGCCTACGACTGGATGGGCGTGGCCAAGGCTGGCTTGGAGGCCACCTGCCGCTACGTCGCCCGCGACCTCGGCGGCCAGGGCACCCGCGTCAACCTGGTCGCCGCCGGGCCGCTGCGCACCGTGGCGGCCAAGGCGATCGAGGGCT
>CAYQMQ010000037.1:0-13200 GCA_964418395.1 uncultured Actinomycetota bacterium | reverse complement strand
GCGACGTCACCGGCGTGATCGGCGACATGCACGTCAACATCCTCAGCGCCCACGTCGCCACCCAGCGCGATCGCGTGGCACACCTGCGCTTCACCTTCGAACTGGCTGAGATCACCTTCCTGGAGCACATCCTCGACCAGGTGCGCTCGATCGACAGCGTCTACGATGCCTACCGGGTGGTGCCGCGGGCCTCGCAAGGCGATCCGGCGGAATCGAGCTCGTGAGCGCCGGCGGGCGCTGAGCGCTCCGACATCCCGCCTGCTCTGCCCCCGAGACGACGGACACGGTGATGTTGCGTTCCCACACCCGCTTCGTGGAGGGCTTCGCCACCGGCATGTGGCAGTCCAACTGCTATCTGCTGGGCGACTTGTCCGAAGGCGCCTGCGTGGTGGTCGACCCGGGCCAGGACGCCGCCGACACGGTCCGGGAGCGGCTGGGCGCCCACGGAGTCACCTGCGAGGCGATCCTGCTGACCCACGGCCATCTCGACCATCTGTGGGCGGTGCCCGAGCTGGCCGACGAGCTCGACGTCCCGGTGCTGTTGCACCCCGACGACCGCTGGATCTGGGACGAGCCGCAGAAGGCCTTCGGCGAGGACCTTCCCGCCGAGGTGCTCACCCAGCAGTTCGGCCTGCGCTGGGAGCCACCGACCGAGCGCCTCGAGCCGATCGCCGACGGCCACACCGTGCACCGGGCGGGGCTGGCGTTCGGCGTCCGCCACACGCCGGGGCACACGCCGGGCTCGTGCGTGTTCCTGCTCGACGACCTGCGGCCCGACGAGCCGGTGCTGGTCTCCGGTGACCTGTTGTTCGCCGGATCGGTGGGCCGCACCGACTTCCCGCGCGGCTCGGGCGAGCAGCAGGCCGCCTCGCTGGCTCGGGTGGTGCTGCCGCTGGCCGACGACACGCTGGTGCTGCCCGGCCACGGCCCGGAGACGACCGTGGGCGCCGAGCGCACCGGCAACCCGTTCCTGACCGCGGCCCGCTAGGAAGGCTGGGTCGCTACTACCCGGCCTCCTCGGCTGTCGCGCGCTGCGCCTGGCTGAGCCGGTCGAGGATGACGGCGAGGATCAGCACGGCCAGGCCGGAGCTGGCCGCGCCGGGGACGTCGACGCGGTTGATGGCGCGCAGGATCAGCGTGCCCAGCCCGCCGGCGGCGACCATCGCGGCGATCACGACCATCGAGTAGGCCAGCATGAGCGACTGGTTCAACCCCTGCATGATGGCCGGGCGGGCCAGCGGCAGCTGCACCTCGAACAGCGTCTGGCGGTCGGTGGAGCCGAACGCGCGGGCGGCCTCGACCGTCTCCCCGGGGACTTGGCGGATGCCGAGGTTGGTCAGCCGCACCACCGGCGGCAGGGCGAAGATGAACGTGGCGATCGTGCCGGGCACGGTGCCGATGCCGAAGAAGAAGATGATGGGGATCAAATAGATGAACGGGTGGATCGTCTGCATGGCGTCCAGCACGGGGCGCACGATGCGGTAGACCGCGTCGCTGCTGGCCGCCCAGATCCCCACGGGGATTCCCACGATCGCACAGCCGACGACGGCGGTGAGGATCATCGCCAGCGTCTGCATGGCGTAGCCCCAGATGTCCTCGTCGAGGAACCCGAGCAGCACCATCATCGCCATGAACAACAGCCCGGCTTTCCAGCTCAGCCGCCACCAGCCGATCAGGCCGATGGCCAGGACGGTGACGTACCACGGGAGCCAGTCGAGCACGCTCTCGAGGATGTCCAACAGCTGCTCGACGGGCCAGGCGATCCCGTCGAAGACCCAGGCCGCTTCCTCGTTCAACCAGCTGATGACCGAATCCAGCCACCCGAACGGGATCGACACGGTGTTGATGGACTCGTCCAGCCACTCCAGGAACGCTTGCTCCACGGTGACGGGCACCGTGTCGGTCACGCCCTGGAGCTCGGCGGTGATCTCGGCGGTGCCGCCGAACTCGCCGGTGACCCGCCCCTGGGTGCTGACCGGCGCAACGTCGACATTGGAGGACTCCCAGGTCGCCTCGCCGCTGACCTCCTGGGTGGAGCCGTCGGCGAAGGTGGCGATGACGTCGAGCAGCTGGCTGGTACCGGCCTCGATCGTGACCTCCCTGGGCTGGATCTCCAGGTCGGTGACCTCGCCGAGCTCGTCGTCTTCTTCCTCCTCGTCCGGTTGAGCCACCGCCGGCAGCGCCAGCGCCAGCGTCAAGGCGAGCGGAGCCACGATGGCCACGGCCACAAGCCCCCAGCGCGGACTCCAACGAGCCCGAACGCCGGCTGGGCTCGGCCTGCCGGCCGGGTTCGGCGCTTCATGGGTGTCTGGCATCGTCATGTCCTCGAAAGACAGCCGTCGGATGGGGCCGCGAGCGGCGGACGTCATTCTTCGTCGGGAGTCTGCGGCTGGTAGTCGACGACCTCGACCTCGCCGAGGACGTGGAGGATGTCCAGCGGCGAGACCGCCCCGAGCAGCCGGCCGTCCTCGTCGTCGACCACCGCCACGGGCTGGCCGGTGCCGGTGAGGTGGAACAGCTCGGCGATCCGCGACGAGTCGCCGGCGGTGGGAAAGTCGGTCGTCGCCACGTTGCCGAGGGTGGTGTCCGCGTTGGAGAGATTCTCGGGCGTGAGGAGCCCGGTCGGGCGCTTTTGCTGGTCGATGACGTAGCCGTAACCCCGCGACTGCACCGCCGAGGTCGCTTCCGAGACCGGCGTGTCGGCGGGGAAGGCGGGCGCGTCTTTCATCACAAAGCTTGTCGGCAGGACCTTGGCGTGGTCCACGTCGGCCATGAAGTCGGCGACGTACTGGTCGGCGGGCTCGGTGACGATCTCGGTCGGCGAGCCGATCTGGACCGCCCGTCCCTGCTTCATGATCATCACCCGCGAGCCGAGCCGCAGCGCCTCGTTGAGGTCGTGGGTGATGAACACGATCGTCTTCTGCATCTGCTGCTGGAGGGCGAGCAGCTCGTTCTGCATCTGCCGGCGGATGAGCGGGTCGAGGGCGGAGAAGGCCTCGTCCATGAGCAGGATGTCGGGGTCGGTCGCCAGGCCCCGGGCCAGCCCGACCCGCTGTTGCATGCCGCCCGAGAGGTTGCTCGGGTACCGGTCCGCCCACTCGTCCAGGCCGACCAGCTTCAGCGCGTCCATCGCGCGGTCTTTGCGTTCCTGCTCGTCGACGTCCTGCACCTTGAGGCCGTAGGCGACGTTGTCGATCACGGTCTTGTGCGGGAACAGGGCGAAGTGCTGAAAGACCATCGCGGTCTTCTGCCGCCGGAACTGGCGGACCTCGTCGAGGTCGTAGTCGGTGACGTTCTCGCCGTCGACGATCACCGCGCCGTCGGTGGGCTCCAGGAGGCGGTTCAGGCAGCGGATGAGCGTGGACTTGCCCGAGCCGGACAGGCCCATCACCACGAAGACCTCGCCCTCGGTGACATCCAGGGTGATGCCCGCCACGGCCGCGACGTGGCCCGTCTGCTCCCGGACCTCGGCGGGGCTCGCCCCGTTTTTCAGCAGCTCCAGCGGCTCTCCCCCCGGATCAGGGCCGAAGATCTTGACGACGTCTTTGAGCTGGATCTTGGCGTCCACAACGGCTCCCTTCGGTTGTTCGCCGCGAGGCGCATCCTGCCAGTTGCGATCCGCGATGGCGTCCGACCGCAGCTCCTGGCGGCAGGTGGTGGCGCACTGCCGAGCGTTTCGGCAACCGAACGCCGCTCCCTTCCGGCGCCCGGACGCGGCCCCCTCCACCATAAGCCCCCGCCAGCGGGCGCACGGAAAGGCTCACTCCCGTGTGAGCCACGCTTGTCCGGGGGCCTAACCACACGATGCGAGCCGAAGCCCGCAGGCTCCGGCTCGCATCCGCGCTAGCGCGGCTTATGACGGACGGGATCAGGAGGCGGCGTCCCGTGCGGCCTGCAGCCACTCGTCGACGGTGTCGCGGTTCTGGTCGATCCAGTTCTGAGCGTGACGCTCGATGTCGTCGCGGCTGTCCTCACCCTCGTTCATCAGGGCGTTCTGCTCTGAGATCTCGGCCACGGTGAGTTCGACCTCCTCGAACAGGGCCTGCGCGGCCGGGTTCTCGCTGAGGAAGTCGCTGTTGGCCACGACCTGGATGTCGTTCGCCGCCCAGCCGATGTTGCACGGGTCGCCGGTGCAGGCGTCGGCGCCACCCGGAACCTGGTCACCGGGGACGGGCTCCTGCTCGTTCGGGTGCGTCTCAGACTGCAGCCACATCACGTCCTCGCCGGGCACCAGCTCGGCGACGGTCCAGTTCGGTGTCCAGGTGTAGTACAGGATCGGCTCACCCCGCTCGAAGCGGGCGATGGTGTCGGTCATCAGCGCCGAGTACTCGGCCGACACGTGGTTGATGTTGTCGCCGATGCCGCCCTCGCTGATGTGCTCCTCGATCGATTCGTAGCAGCCCCAGCCGGAGTTGCAGCCGACGAGATCGGCGACACCGTCGTCGCCCTCGAAGTCGAACAGCTCGGCGAGGTCGGGGTTGTCGTCGATCTGTTCGATCGTCTCGATGTCGTGCTCCTCGACGGTCGCCCTGTCGGCCAGGTAGCCCTGGAAGGCGCCGGCTTGGACCTGGGTGCCGACCGTCTCGGCGTTCTCCGTGTCCGCCAGGAAGTTCTCGTGCAGCGGGAACCAGCCGTTGGCCCAGAAGTCGACGTCGCCCTGATCCACCGACTGGTAGAAGATCTCGGCGCCCACCTCGTTGTTGGAGGGGTGCTCCACCTCGTAGCCGAGCTCCTGCATCAGCTGGTAGTAGATCTCGGCCTGGAAGAACCCGGTGTCCCAGTTGGCCCGGGCCATGCTGACCTCAGTGCCGGCGCCGGGCTGTTCGGTGCCGTCTTCCTCGGTACCGTCTTCCTCTGCGGTGTCGGTGTCCGTGCCGGTGTCGCCCGTGGTGCCGGTGTCATCCTCTTCGGTCTGACACGCAGCCAGCATCAGCATTAGGATCAATGCGAGGGGCAATAGGTATATTTTTCGCATGGTGCGCTCCTCACGTTCGGCGGCGATCGAGCTCATCCTCCCCACATGACCTTAACGACCCCGGTCGTAGGCGTCAACACGGGGGGTGCAGACGGGGCAGGGGGTCATCCCTCTCCTCCGGGAAGGCTGCCCATCCCCACGTAGGTGGTCCACTCCGCGCCGTCCCACCGGGACAGGCCATCGGTGGTGCCGGCCCAGACCGTGCCGTCGGCGGCGATGGCCACGGCGGTCACGGTGTTGCCCGCGAGCCCCTCGGCGGCGGTGAACGTGGTCCACTCCGCGCCGTCCCACCGGGACAGGCCGTCGGTGGTGCCGGCCCAGATCGTGCCGTCGTCGGTGGCGGCCACGGTGGTGATGCCGTCGGCGGCAAGGCCGTCCTCGGCGGTGAAACCCGTCCAGGCTCCGTCGGTGCGGCGCCACAAGCCCTGCTGCGTGGCCGCCCACAGCACCCCCTGCTCCGTCTGGGCCACCGCCCCTACCGAGTGGCCGGCAAAACGTTCAGCCGGGGCGATCGTGGTCCATCCCGCGCCGTCCAGGCGGGACAGGCCCCGTGATGTGCTGGCCCACACCGTGCCGTCGTCGGTGGTGTCCACCCAGTTGACGGTTTCCTGCGGCGAGGCCTGCTGATGGGGTGGGCGCCGCTCCGGCAAGACGCGCACCCAGCGGCCGTCAACCAGACGCTCCACGGTTTCGGGGGTGCTCGCCCACACGGTGCCGTCTGGGGCGACGGTCACGGATCCCACGAAGTCGCGGGCGAGCCCGTCGGCGGTGGTGTAGGTGTGCCACTCGGCGCCGTCGGAGCGCATCAGCCCCCGAGGGCCTTCCGTGGCCACCCACACCGAGCTGTCGTCGCCGAAGGCCAGGGACACGACCCATCCGTACCGCGGTGCGCCGGAGCGACGGTCGGTCCGCCACGTCTCACCGTCGAACCACGACAGGCCCTGGCGCGTGCCCGCCCACACGGTGCCGTCCTCGGCCACCTCCACCGACCAGATCTGGCTGTGGGCCAAGCCGTCGAGGATCGCCCCTTCCCTCGCGGCGGCCTCGGCTGCCTCGGTCGCCGTGCCGGCTTCGTCGTCGAGGTCGAGGGCGAGCCCGTCCCCCTCGGCCGCCTCGTTGCGTGGGTCGGCCAGCACCAACGCCCCGACCAGGAGCACCCCCGCCGCGGCGGCCAGCCACAGTGCTCGCGTCCAGCGGCGTCGCGGAGGCGCGTCCCATCCGTTGGCGGACTGGTCGGTCACGGTTGAGCTCCCCCGATCGTGAGGCCAGGGTAAAAGGGTCGAACTCCCATCGCTGCGTCGGCCGGAGCCGCAGGCGCGGCGCGTGAACGCAGATGCGTGTCTCGCTGTGGTTCGGAGCGGGCAGGCCCGTGGCTTGCCGTCGACGCCGCACCCCCGGCGCCCCACCCCCGGCGCTGATAGGCGAGTGCCACCTTACCCTTTACCTTAGGTTGAGGGTTAGGGTTTTCCCCGCCGCTGGGTCCACGATTCAGGCGGAGGGCCGAAGGGCCGGGCGCGGCACGCGTGAGGGCGCGGGCTGGGGCGGTAGCCTTTGCGGGCGATGGATGTACCTGACCCCGTCAAGGGTGTGCCCGACTGGCTGCCGCCGGACGCGGCGGCGTTCAACGCGGTCGAGCGCGCCTTCCTCGAGACCGCCCGGCTCGGTGGCTACGAGCACATCCGCATCCCCGTGTTCGAGCACACCGAGGTCTTCGCACGCGGCGTCGGTGAGGCGACCGACATCGTGCAAAAGGAGATGTACACGTTCGCCGACCGTGGCGGGCGTTCGCTCACGCTGCGCCCCGAGGGCACCGCGGGGGTCGTGCGTGCCGCTCTCGGTGCCGGCGTGCCCCGACAGCAGGCACTGCCGGTGAAGTATTGCTACGCGGGGGAGTTCTTTCGCTACGAACGCCCCCAGGCGGGGCGGCAGCGCAGCTTCAACCAGGTGGGGATCGAGGCGTTGGGCTCCAGCGATCCGCTGCTGGATGCGGAGGCCGTCTGGCTGGGCTACGAGGCCCTGCGCCGGGCAGGGTTGGAGCAGATCACGCTGCGGTTGAACACCCTCGGCGACCGGGAGGACCGCCCGGCCTATCGCGAGCGGCTCAACGCCTACCTCGATCAGTTCGCCGATCGGCTTCCCCCCGACGTCGCCGCGCGCCGCCACCTCAACCCGCTGCGGGCGTTCGATTCCAAGGCGCCGGGCATGGACGAGATCATGGCCGGCGCCCCCCACCTGGCCGACCACGTCAACGCCGAGGCCAAGGCCCACTACGACGAGGTGTGGCGGCTGCTGGAGGCCGAGGGGCTGCCGCTGACCCACGACCCGCTGCTGGTGCGCGGGCTGGACTACTACACGCGCACCACGTTCGAGTACCAGGCAGCCGACCTCGGGGCGCAGAACGCCGTGGGTGGCGGGGGTCGCTACGACGGCCTTGCCGAGGACCTCGGCTGGCCCGACCGCGTGCCCGGCATCGGTTGGGCCCTGGGGGTGGACCGCACCCTGCTCTCGCTGCAGGGAGCGGGCAAGGCTCCGGCGCGGCCGCCCCGCGCCGACGCGTTCGTCGTGGTCGCCGACGCCACGCTCTCCGCCGCGGCGTTCGCCCAGGTCACCGCGCTGCGCCGGGCCGGCATCGCCGCTGACCTGGCCTTCGACGGCCGCGGCCTGCGCGGCCAGCTCAAGGCTGCCGACCGCGCCGGGGCGAGGGTGGCGGTCGTGCTCGGCCCGGATGAGGCCGCCCGCGGCGCGGCAACCCTGCGGGACCTGGGCAGCGGCGAGCAGGCCGAAGTGGCGAACGCGCAGGTGGTCACCGAGGTCTCGGCTCGTCTCGCCCACAGCTGAGTTCCGCGAGGCGGCGGGAGCGGGACTTCCGGCCGGCGCGCTCTCGGTCATCTGGACATTGGCCAGAGATTTGCCACTAGTCCGTAACCTCGGTCTGTCCGGCGTCGTTGGGTGCGGATAGCTGCGCGGGTCTTTCGTCGCGGGGTCGACGATGCCCAAGCAGGTGTGCAAACGAGCTGGCGGGGCTCTCGCTTGCCCGCGGGACAGCAATCCGCCGCAACTACAAGGAGCCAATCATGGATGGCGTTCCTATCCGCCTCCCGAGCCCGGTCGTGCTCGCGTTGTCGCTGCTGACAGCGCTGGCATTGTTCGTTGTGGTAGCCGTGGCTCAGCCGGCTGCCGCTCAGGAGGAATCATCCGCCGACGGTGACGAGCGGGTCACGGTGGCCGACTACCCCGGCCACATCGGGGTGATCGTCCAGAACCTGCTGGGGGACAAGGTCCCGACCCGGCGCTACCGGGGGGAGCAACGGTTCGACACCGCCCGCCTCATCGCGCTCGACGCCTTTGACAATCCCAGCGACGTCGTCATCGCTCGGGGCGACATCTTCCCGGACGCCCTCTCGGGCAGCTATCTGGCCGGCCAACGCGACGCCCCGCTGCTGCTGACCTCGAGCCACCGGCTGGAGCCGGACACGCTGGAGGCGCTGAACGACCTCGATCCCGATCAGGTGACGCTGGTCGGCGGCACGGAGGCGATCGCCTTCTCCGTGGCCACCGAGCTCGGCCAGCAGGGCTATCCCACCAACCGGGTCGGCGGGTTCGACCGGTTCGAGACCGCCGCGCTGGTGGCGACCGCCGAGGACGCCGTGGTGGGCGAGCGCGAGGACCACGGGCGCACCGCGATCGTGGCCCGCGCCGACGAGTTCGCCGACGCCCTGGTCGCCGGCACGCTCAGCTACACCGGGGAGTTCCCGCTGCTGCTGACCCGCGGCGACCGGCTGCACCCCGACACCTCGGACGCGCTGGACACCCTGGCGATCGACCACGTGATCGTGCCGGGCGGCTCGGCAGCCGTCAGCGACGACGTGGTGGACGAGATCGCCGCTCACGGCATCGACGTCGAGCGGGTCTCCGGCGTTGACCGGGTGGCCACCTCAGTGAAGTTCGCCCAGTTCATGCGCGACGAGTTCGGCTTCGGCCTGGACCGCATCAACACCGCCATCGGCACCCGCTTCGCCGACGCGTTGGCTCTCGGCCCGATGTCCGGCCCGTTCGGCCAGCCGATCGTGCTCACCGCCAACGAGAGCACCCTGGGCGGCGACGGCGCCGTCGAAGAGTTCCTGTCGCAGACGTGCGTGATCGACCTCGCCGGCCTAGGCGGCGGCCATGCCGCCATCGAGCCCGACTTGGAGGAGCACATCCGAGAGATCGCCACCTCCACCGGCGCACCGTGCATCCTCGACCTCGTGCCGGATCTCGCGACGCGTGACCTCGGCGCCGACCACACGCTGACCGGCACCCTCACCGACAACGCCGGCAACCCCGTCCAGGGCGAGGACGTGCGCACCGAGATCTACCGGGCCACCGACCTCGACCTGCCGGTCGACCTCAGCCTGGACGAGCTCGGCTTGGACGCCCTGGAGGACGCGGCGGGCACGCTGCCGCTCGACGACCTCCTCGGCCAAGTCGAGAACACCCTCGCCGACGCCGGCATCGGCGACGTCACCTTCGAGGGTGATCCGGTGCACTCGTTCGTGGAGACCACCGACGAGAACGGGCAGGTGGAGAACACCTACACCGGCCCGGACCTGCCGGCGGTGGACATCGCGGTGGCCTGCCTGGACGCCGAGACGGACGAATGCGTGCTGCTCGACGTGGGCGACGTGCTCGACCCCGACTCCGTCGAGACCGACCCGGACGTGCTCAGCGACTCCGGCATCGTGCTGTGGGGTCTGGACCTCGGCGGCCTGCTGCCCAACCTGCTGCTGCTCGAACCGCCGGTGGCCGTCAACGAGCCCGGCACCGAGCACACCGTCACCGCCAGCGCGCTCAACGCCGACCTCGACAGCCTCGACAGCGCCCTGCTCGATCTCGGCGAGATCGGCGAGCTCGGCGAACTCGTCGAGGCGGTGGCCGGGCTGGACCTGGACGTGACCGGGACCCTCGTGCCCGACACCGACGTGCACTTCGAGGTCTTCCGGGCCACCGACGAGCTGCCACAGGATCTGGTCGACGGGCTGACCGGCCTGGTCGGATCGGCCTCGGGCAGCGACATCGACGAGGGTGACCTCCTCGATGTGCTCGAGGGCCAGGACCTGAGCGCGGCGCTGAACGTCGCCGGGCTGCACTCGGTCGCCAGCGGCACCGAGCAGACCGACGAGAACGGCGAGGCCACGTTCACCTACCAGGGCCCCGACGGCCTGGGGCTCGACATCGTCGTGGCCTGCCTCGACGAGTCCGGCGAGCAGTGCGCGATCCTCGACGGCGGTCTGAGCCTGCCCGACAACCCGGGTATGGGTCTCGCCGCCGCCCTGTGGGCGCCCAGCGACCTGCTGGCCCTCGTCGAGGGGCTGATCGACCTGCTCGGCGAAGAGGAGCTCCTCGCCTTGCTCAGCGACGCAGAGCTGGCCAACCTGCTCGACATCCTCGGCCAGGACTTCGTCGACGCGATCGGCGAGGACTTGTTGGTCGACGAGCTCGACGGCCTGACCGAGCTGAGCGAGGAGCTCGAGGTGAGCGAAGACGACCTGACCACCGTGTTGACCTCGGAGCCGAGCCTGCTGGGGTCGGCCTTCGAGGGAACCCTGACCGCCGAGCAGGTCGAGGCGGCCATGGACGACGACCAGGAGAGCGTGGAGGGTCGCCGGTGACGGCGACCCGCCCCCACGGTCTCTGATCGCACGACCCGCCGCGACTGACGCGGCAGCACCGCCCCGCCCCCGGCCCGCCCCCTCCCGGGCCGGGGGCGGCGGCGTGTCGGTCTTCGCATCACGGTGGAGCCGGCCGCCGGCGATCGCTAGCCTCGCCACGGTCCCGGGCGCGTGCCACCCGGCCCGGTTCCCACCGACCTGGCCCACCCCGGCCGCGGTCCCGACTGCGAGGTTGCGTTCAGACGTGAACCCCTACGGCAGCTTGCGCACGCACGGCGCCGGCACCCTGCGCCAAGCGGACGTGGACGAGACCGTCACGCTCGCCGGCTGGGTGGCCCGGCGCCGCGATCACGGCGGGGTGGCGTTCCTCGACCTCCGCGACGCCAGCGGGGTCTGCCAGGTCGTGGCCGACCCGAGCGCGTCCCAGGCGCTGGCCGCCGCCCACGACGTCCGCGGCGAGTGGGTCATCCGCGTCACCGGCCAGGTGCGCCGCCGCCCCGAGGGCATGGAGAACCCCCAGCTGGCCACCGGCGAGGTGGAGGTCGCCGCCACCGAGCTCGACGTGCTCAGCCCCGCCGAGACCCCGCCGTTCCCGGTCACCGACGAGCGCACCGACGTCGACGAGACCGTCCGGTTGCGCCACCGCTACGTCGACCTGCGCCGCGAGGGCCCGGCCCGCGCGCTGCGCCTGCGCGCCCAGGTGACCTCCACGATCCGCCGGGTGATGGAGGCGCACGGGTTCATCGACGTCGAGACGCCGATGCTGACGCGCTCCACGCCCGAAGGCGCCCGCGACTTCCTCGTGCCCACGCGCAACGGGCCGGGGGTGTGCTACGCCCTGCCGCAGAGCCCGCAGCTGTTCAAGCAGCTGCTGATGGTCGCCGGCTTCGAGCGCTACTACCAGCTGGTGCGCTGCTTCCGCGACGAGGACCAGCGCGCCGACCGCCAGCCCGAGTTCACCCAGCTGGACGTGGAGGCCGCCTTCATCGACGAGGAGGACCTCTACGCGCTGTTCGAAGAGCTCATGGCCACCCTGTGGCGCGAGGTGTTGGACACCGAGCTGCCCACCCCGTTCCCGCGGCTGTCCTACGACGAGGCGATGGCCCGGTTCGGCACCGACAAGCCCGACACCCGCTTCGGCCTCGAGCTGGTCGACTGCAACGCCGTGTTCGCCGACACCGAGGTCGGGGTGTTCAAAGGCGCGCTGGACGCGGGCGGCTCGGTCATCGCCGTCACGCTGCCGGGCGGCGGTGAGCTGACCCGCAAGCAGTTCGACGACTGGGTGGACTGGGCCAAGGGGCGGCGGGCCAAGGGGCTGGCATGGGGCGTGGTCGAATCCGGCGAGGGCGGCCTCACGCTGCGCTCGCCGCTGTCGAAGTTCATGTCCGACGACGAGGTCGCCGCGCTGCTGCGCGTCACCGGCGCCGAGCGCGGCGACGCGGTGTTCTTCGGCGCCGGGCCCACCGGCTTCACCCGCGAGCTGATGGGCGGGTTGCGGGTCGCGCTGGCCGAAGCCAACGGCCTCGTGGACACCGGCAGCCACGGCGACCGGTGGGACTTCTGCTGGGTGGTCGACTGGCCGCTGCTGGAGTGGAACGACGACGAGGGCCGGTGGGAGTCGCTGCACCACCCGTTCACCGCCCCGAGAGAGGCCGACGTCGACAAGCTGGGCTCGGACCCGGGCGCGGTGCGCGCCCGCGGCTACGACCTGGTGCTCAACGGCACCGAGCTCGGCGGCGGCTCGATGCGCATCCACCATCCCGACGTGCAACAGCGCGTCTTCGACGTCCTCGGGCTCACCTCGCAGGAAGCCGAGGAGAAGTTCGGCTTCCTGCTGCGCGGGCTGGCCCACGGCGCCCCGCCGCACGGCGGCATCGCCTTCGGCTTGGACCGGCTGGTCATGCTGATGGCCGGCGAGCCTTCGATCCGCGAGGTGATCGCCTTCCCCAAGCTCGCCAGCGGCGCCGACCCGCTGACCGACGCCCCCGCCCCCGTCGATGCCGCTCAGCTGCGCGAGGTCGGCTTGAAGGCTCTGCCCACGCAGTGACGGCCGGGGCTGCCGCCGGCCCGTAACAGGACTAGCCTGCGCGGCGTCGAAGCGACGAGATCGGCTGCGGGCCTCGGTCGATCCCTCTCGTTCGAGGAGCATGCGATGACGCGCACCCTGGCGGGACCCGTGATGTTGTGGCTGGCCGTCCTGGCCGCTGTCGCCATCGTGCTGGCGCTGGCGCCGGCCACCGGCAGCCGCGCCCAGCAGGAGGACGATCCGTTGGACCTCCTGCCGTCGCAAGAGGACGACGAGGACGTCGGAGCTCAACAGGAGCCCGGCCTTCCCGTCGAGGGCGGCGAGGGCCCGGAGGTGACCGAGTTCGAAGGCCAAGCCGGCACGATCGTGCAGCGCAGCGGCGAGGGGCTGGTGCCCACGTTCCGCTACCGCGGGGTCGGCCGTCACGACACCGCGGGGCTGATCGCCCGGGACGGCAAGACGTTCCGGGCCGAGGACCCGAACGCCTTCCGTGAGGCCGACGACGTGATCGTCGCCCGCGCCGACGACTTCCCCGACTCGATGGCCGG
>CAYQMQ010000036.1:0-13394 GCA_964418395.1 uncultured Actinomycetota bacterium | reverse complement strand
CGACCACCCCGAGGTTCTCGTGGCCGAAGACGAGGCCCGGTTCGGCGTCGGTGCGGCCCTCGTACATGTGCAGGTCCGAGCCGCAGATCGCGGTGCTCGTGATCCGGATCACCGCGTCGGTGGGCTCTTCGAGCTTGGGCTCGGGCACGTCCTCGACCCGAAGGTCGAAGGGTCCGTGGTAGACGGTGGCCCTCATCGAGGCTCCCTGTGACCGGCTCGGCGTCCTGGCGATGTCCGGTTGGCTCGGGGGCCGGCCACGGTTGCCGGCGCGCCGGACGCTGAAACGTTGAGGTTGAGCGAGACCCGCGTGGCGGTGGCAGGGTGGGGAGGGCGCTGTGGTTGCGTGCCGCAGGCTCTGGGAAGAGTGAGGGGTAGGCGGGGCGTTGATCCCGGTAGGAAAGCAGACACAGCGGGCGTGTGAGTGCGCCCCTGACGCCAAACGCAGGAGCATCGAGTTTGACACGCGAGACGACGCCCACCCCGATCGATCAGCTGAGTACGCCGGAAGAGGCCGGCGAGGTGCGCCAGCGGCTGCGCCAGGAGGGTTGGCAGGCTGACCTCGGCTGGGCCGACATCGGCACGGGATCGGCAGCGGCTGCCGTGCGGGCGGCCGGTGACCGCGAGGCCCGCCGCACCATCGCGTACCTCGCTTCCCTGCGTGCGCTCGACCAGGGCGCGCCCCGTGTGTGGAAGGACGGCGACGTGCCGGTGCCGCCCGAGGCCGACGCCCGCGAGGTGATGGTGGCCGAGCCCGACTTGGCCGACTGGCGCTCCGAGGTCTTCGAGGCCCCCGTGGAGACCGTCGAGGCGGGCTCCACCGACGACGAGGGCCACGAGCACGACGAGAACGCGAGCGGGGCAGAGCGCGTCGCCTGACGGCGGCCCCCTTCCCCGCTCGAGCCCGATGCCCCCTCGTCCTCGAGGGGGCGTCGTCGTGTAGGGTCGCGGTGCATGACCGACGATCACGCCGCGCGGGCGGAGTTGGTGCGATTCGCTCGCCGTCTCGAAGCTGACGGGCTGGCGATCGGCACGTCGGGCAACCTCAGCGTCCGAGTCGGCGACCGGCTGCTGATCACGCCCGGCGGGGTGCCGTACGACCAGCTGACCGCGGCGACGCTGGCCGAGACCGGTCTCGACGGGATCCACCATTCTGGCGGGCGTCCCTCGTCGGAGCTGCCCATGCACCTGGCCGCTTACCACGTCCAGGGCGTCGCGGCGGTGGTGCACACCCACGCGCGGCACGCCACGGCGGTCGCCTGCCTGCTCGACGAGTTGCCGGCCATCCACTATCTGCTGGCCAGCCTGGGAGAGTCGGTGCCGGTGGTGCCCTACGTCCGCTTCGGCAGCGACGCGCTCGCTGACCACGTTCGCCGGGCGTTGCCCGGCCGGCGAGCGGTGCTGCTGGGCCACCACGGCACCCTGACGGTGGGAGCGTCGCTGGCCGAGGCCTACGACGCGGCCCTCACCGTCGAGTGGCTCGCTGAGCTGTGGGTCACCGCCGCGAGCGTCGGTGACCCCGAACCGCTGTCACGACAGGAAATCGCCGCCGTCGCCGAGCAGATGCGCGAGCTGGGTTACCTGTCGGCCCAACTCTGACGCGTTGCCCGACGCGGCGGCAGGGACGGCTTGGCCGATATCAGCCCCGCTCGATCTCAGCGAGGCGCTGATCGATCCGGTCGCGGAGGGTGCGAAGCTCGGTGAGCTCCTGCTCAGCCGTCTTGGACGCGCCCGAGCAGCAGTCGCAGCCGCAGCCGCACGCTTCCCCGGCGTTGGTGACGTCGGTCACCACGCCGCAGCCGCACTGGCAGCCGGCCTGGGTGGTCTCGGTCATGGCGGATCGCTCCTTGATCGTGGTCGGATTCGGCGGGTTCGGCGGATTCGTGAGCTGCCACGACTCCGTTGACCTCACTATAGACCTGTGAGTGCACTCCAATGCAACCGCGGGGGCCGAATCGATCTCGCCGGCCTGGCCGGGTTGCCTGGGAGCCGGCTCACGGGGCTAGCGTCTGCGGTTGCCGTGACCACGATCCGCCAGCCCAAACACCCCGTCCTGCGCGACGTCTACTGGCGGGAGGAGATCCTCGAGCTGGCGCTGTGGCGCCGCGGCGAGGGCTTCGACGAGACCGTGGACACCGCGACGGTGGCGGCGTGGCTGGGCCTGGACCGCGCGCAGGCACGCGCGCAGCTCGACCGCCTGGTCACCCAGGGCTACCTGCGCCGGATGGACGACGGCCGGTGCGCGCTCGCTCGACGTGGTGAGGAGGAGGGCCGGCGGCTGCTGCAGGGCAGGCGGGCGATGCCCCTGCCCGCTCCCGGCGCGTGCGGGCTCGAGTGCTGGTGCCACACCTCGCTGATCGAAGCCGACCGCTGCGCCGCGGAAACCCCGCCCGACCGTCGCCCCGGGTCAGCCGCCGAGCAGCGCCGACAGGCCTGAGGGCGCCACCGACCCCCGCTCGGTCACCAGGACCGACACGAGGTCGGCGGGGGTGACGTCGAAGGCCGGGTTGACCGTCGGGCTCGCCGTGGGGGTGATCGCGACCTCGCCCAGAACCCAGCGGACCTCGTCGGCCGCGCGCTCCTCGATGGCGATCGTCGTGCCGTCAGCCGTGGCGAGGTCAACCGTGGAGACGGGTGCCACCACCACGAGCGGGATCCCGTGCCGCCGGGCGAGCACGGCCAGCGGATAGGTGCCGATCTTGTTGGCCGTGTCGCCGTTGGCGGCGATCCGGTCCGCGCCCACCACCACGGCGTCGACGTTGCCGCCGGCGATCAGCGCGCCGGCCGCTCCGTCGGCGAGCACCGCGTGGGGCATGCCCAGCTCGCCCGCCTCGTAGGCGGTGAGCCGCGCTCCCTGCAGCAGCGGGCGGGTCTCGTCCACCCACAGCTGGGCCAGGCGGCCGTCCTCGAACAGCGTGCGGGCCACCCCGAACGCCGTGCCGATGCCCTGGCAAGCCAGCATCCCGGTGTTGCAGTGGGTGAGCACCCGCAGGGGGCCGTCGCCGCAGTGCTCGCGCAGCGCCCGCGCCCCGTGTTGGCCCATGGCTCGGCAGGCCGCGGCGTTGTCGTCCTCGATGCCGCGGGCGGCGGCCAACAGGGCGTCACGGTCTGGGCCCTCCTTCGCCACCCGATGGGTGGCCCATCCCAGGTTGACGGCCGTGGGGCGCTGTCCGGCGAGCTCGGCTGCGGCCTGCTCGGGATCGAGCCCGCACTCGGCGGCCAACACCACCCCGTACGCGCCGGCGACCCCCAGCGCCGGCGCGCCGCGGACCCGCAACGCGCGGATCGCCTCGCACAGCGTGGCCACGTCCCGGCAGTCGACCACCGCCCGCTCGTGGGGCAGCCGGGTCTGATCCAGCAACCGCACGGCCGGGCCGCCCTCGTCCCGGCCCATCCAGCGGACGGCGAACAGCTCGTGGGCCACGCCTGCCTCCTGTCGAGCGCCTGCCTCCACGATAGGCGCCCTCACATCCAGGCAAGATCGCATGCCCCTCCGGGCAAGGGAGGCGCCCGTCCGGACGGGGGACAGCCGGAATCAGACGATTAGCCAGGGTTGCCGGCCGGGAATACGGGACGGGCGATCACTGCCCGCGTCCCAAATCCCTCCATCTCAGAGGGCTCGCAAGGAGTGATCTTCGATGGCCGATCAGAAGTCCGCGCAGCAGGCGGTCCCCGCTGGCGAAGCGGAGAAGACCGCTTATCTGACAACCAAGCTGGCTACGCGCACCCGCTTCGAGATCCGCCCGCAGGTCTTCATCCCGGCGGTGGTGCTCATCGCCGCGTTCGTCGCGCTCGGCGCGATCGCCCCCGACGCCGCGAGCTCCGGGTTCAGGGCGGTGCAGGGCGCCATCGCCGCGAACCTCGGCTGGCTGTACATCGGCGCCGTCACCGTGTTCCTCGTCTTCGTGATCTGGCTCGCGCTGAGCCGCCACGGCCGCAAGCGGCTGGGACCGGACGACTCCCGGCCGCACTACAGCTACACGGCATGGTTCGCGATGCTGTTCAGCGCTGGCATGGGCATCGGGCTGCTGTTCTTCAGCGTGGCCGAGCCGATCAGCTTCTTCGGCATCAACGTGCCGCCGTGGTCCGGCGCTCAGCCCGGGACGGCCGAGGCCGCCCGCGACGCGATGGTCACGACGTTCTTCCACTGGGGCTTCCACGCCTGGGCGATCTACATCGTCGTGGGGCTCGCCCTGTGCTACTACGCCTACCGCCGCGGCCTGCCGCTCGCGCTGCGCTCGGCCTTCTACCCGCTGCTGGGCGACCGCATCTACCGCTGGCCCGGCGAGGTCATCGACGTGCTCGCGATCGTCGGCACGCTGTTCGGCGTGGCCACGTCGCTGGGCATCGGCGCCACCCAGATCAACGCCGGCCTGGAACACTCCTTCGGCATCCAGTCCGGGCTGGGCCCACAGATCGCCATCATCGCCATCATCACCGCCATCGCCATCGGCTCGGTGGTGCTGGGGCTGAACCGCGGCATCCGGCGGCTGAGCCTGTTCAACGTGGGTGTGGGCGGCCTGTTGGTGCTGTTCGTCCTCATCGCCGGGCCCACCGTGCACCTGCTGAGCGCCCTGCTCGGCAACCTCGGCGGCTACGTGTCGAGCCTGCCGAGCCTGTCGCTGAACACCGACCTGTTCGCCGACAGCGAGTGGCAGGCCAACTGGACGCTGTTCTACTGGGGCTGGTGGATCTCGTGGTCGCCGTTCGTGGGCATGTTCATCGCCCGCATCTCGCGCGGCCGCACCATCCGCGAGTTCATCGCCGGTGTGCTGGTGGTGCCCACGCTGGTCACCATCGTGGTGCTGACGGTCTTCGGCGAGACCGCCATCTTCAACGAGATGACCGGCAATCCCGGCATCGTGGCCGCCGCCGAGGAGAGCCTCGACGTGGCGCTGTTCGAGATGCTCAACCTGTTGCCGCTGGCCACGATCACCGCGCTGGTGGCCATCCTCTCGATCGGGATCTTCTTCATCACCTCGTCGGACTCCGGCTCGCTGGTGGACGACATCCACGCCTCCGGCGGCAGCGTCAACCCGCACACCACCACCCGGGTGTTCTGGGGTCTGGTCGAGGGCATCGTCGCCGTGATGCTGCTGTCGCTCGGCGGCCAGACCGGCCTGGAAGCCCTCCAGCAAGCCTCGGTGGCCACCGGCGTGCCGTTGGCGATCCTGCTGTTGGGCGCCTGTTGGGCCCTGGTGCGCGCCTTCAACCAGGAGGAGGCCCACCCCGAGCTGGTGGTCCAGTCCACGCAACAGGAAGAGGCCGAGGCCGAACGCCAGGAGACCGGTGCGGAGTCGGAGATGGCCCATGCCGGGACCTCCGGCAATGGAGACTCCGCTCGCCGGGGCGGCTGACCCCCCTCACGCCCCGTAACGACGCGCCCGGCCTCCCCGGGGCCGGGCGCCACTCCCCTGCACGCCCCCACCCGCTCAGTAGGGTGGCGCCAGCTTCCGACACATCGAGTCTCTCATGGCCACCGTCGAGATCACCGCCGACACCTTCGCCTCCACCGTCGAGGAGCACGACATCGTCCTGTTGGACTTCTGGGCCGAGTGGTGCCAGCCGTGCCACCAGTTCGCCCCGATCTACGAGGAGGTCAGCGAGCGCCACCCGGATGTGGTCTTCGGCAAGGTCGACACCGAGGCCCACCCCGAGGTCGCCGCCGAGTTCAACGTCCAGTCGATCCCCACGCTGGCCGCGATCCGCGACAAGGTCGTCGTGTTCGCCCAGCCGGGCGTGATCCCCGCCGAGGGGCTGGAGGAGCTCATCAGCCAGGTGCGGGGCCTCGACATGGACACCGTGCACGCCGAGCTCGCCCAACAGGACGAGGCCGGCTCGCAGGACGAGGCCGGCTGACCACCCTCATGCGCCGCCAGCCGAGCCCAGCGCGGCCGCGACCACCGCGCTGGCCTCGTCCAGCACCCGCTGCAGGTGCTCCTCGCCACGCCAGCTCTCGGCGTAGATCTTGTAGACGTCTTCGGTGCCCGACGGCCGGGCGGCGAACCAGCCGCCGTCGGCCACGACCTTGAGCCCGCCGATCGGCTCGTCGTTGCCGGGCGCGCGCGTCAGCACCGCGGTGATCGGGTCCCCGGCGAGCTGATCGGTGGTGACGTGCTCCGGGGCGAGGCGCTTCAGGGCCGCCCGCTCCTCGCGTGAGGCGGCGACGTCGGTGCGGGTGTAGGTCGGAGAGCCGAACCGGGCGGTGAGGCCGGCGTACGTCGCCGCCGGCGTGCGGCCCGTGCGAGCGGTCATCTCGGCGGCGAGCAGGCACAGGATCACCCCGTCCTTGTCGGTGGTCCACACCGTGCCGTCGTGGCGCAGGAACGAGGCGCCGGCGCTCTCCTCCCCGGCGAACCCGACCGTGCCGTCCAACAGCCCGTCGACGAACCACTTGAAGCCCACCGGCACCTCGACCAGCCGGCGCTGGAGGTCGGCGGCGACCGCGTCGATCAGCGACGACGACACCAGCGTCTTGCCCACCGCCACCCGGGGGTCCCACTGGCGCAGGCTGCCGAAGAGCTCGGCGATCGCGGCGGCCAGATAGTGGTTGGGGTTCATCAGGTCGCCTCCGGCCACGATGCCGTGGCGGTCGCCGTCCGGGTCGTTGCCGAAGGCGAGATCGAAGCGCCCGGCCGACTCGACGAGCCCCGCCATCGCGTACGGCGACGAGCAGTCCATGCGGATCTGGCCATCGTGGTCGCGGCGCATGAAGCCGAAGGTCGGGTCCGACTTGGCCCCGACCACCTCGAGGTCGACGCCGTGGCGCTCGCCGAGCGCCTGCCACACGTCGAGCGTGGCCCCGCCGAGCGGGTCGACGCCGAGCCGCAGGCCCGATCCGCGGATCACGTCCAGGTCGATGACGCCGGCCAGGTCGTCGGTGTAGCGGGTGACGAAGTCGTGCCGGCCCACCTCGGAGGCAGCGCGGTCGATCGGCCGGCGCGGGAGGTGGGCGACGCCCTCGGCGAGCAGGCGGTTGGCCTCGGCCTCGATCCAGTCGGTCGCGTCGACGTCGGCCGGCCCGCCGTGCGGCGGGTTGTACTTGAAGCCCCCGTCGGCCGGCGGGTTGTGTGACGGGGTGATCACGACGCCGTCGGCACGCTCCCGGCCACGGCCCCGGTTGTGGGTGAGGATCGCGTGCGACACCGCCGGCGTCGGCACCGGCCGGTCGTGGGTGTCGACGACGACCTCGACCCCCGCGGCGGTGAGCACCTCGACCGCGGTGCGCTCGGCGGGTGCGCTCAACCCGTGGGTGTCGCGGCCGACGAACAGCGGCCCGTCGATGCCCTCGCGCTGGCGATAGCGGGCCACGGCGGCGGCGATCGCGGCGACGTGGGCGTCGTTGAAGCTGCGCTGCAGCGACGAGCCGCGATGGCCCGCCGTGCCGAACGTCACCCGTTGAGCCGGATCGTCAGGGTCGGGCGCCAGATCGGCGTAGGCGCCGAGCAGCTCGTCGACATCGATCAGGATCGACGCGTCAGCGGGTTCGCCGGCCCGGGGATGGGCGGCCATCGGTGGCTCCTTCGCGGTCGGCGACGGCCTCGGCGCGCACGGCGCGCCCGACCGGTCAGCCTACCCGGCTGACGGCCCCGGACGGCGCCGGGGTGGAGGGCGCCGTCCACAACCACCACCGGTGAATCGGCCAGCTCGGCGCGGCGGCCGCGCATCCTCGAGGGACGACCCGGACCGCCGAACCCAGGGGACGCGCCATGACCAACCGGTGGGAGGACGCCGAACAGCTGCTGATCGCCGCGGCCACCGACGACCTGCGCGAGGTCGGCGAGGTCGAGCCCGCTCTCGTGGCGTTCGCGGGTGCCACGCTGCGGTTCGTGGCGTGGCTGCGACCCTTTGCCCGGGGCGCCTACCACGATCCCCTCATCGAGCTGCTGGCGCTGGCGGTGCCGCTGGACTGCGACCGGCTGATGCTGTCGATGGGCGGCAGAGTGTGGTCGCTGGATGAACCGCCCCCCGTCGACGCCGACGGCGACCGGCGACAGCACGCGGTCGTGATCCAGGCTGTGGACGCGACCAGCGGCCCGTCCACCTCCTGGAGCGCCCTGTATCCCGTCACGCGCGCCGCTGACGGCGCGCCGGCTCTTGGTCCGCGATGGGAGCCCGGCCCCGTCGAGGGATGGATCAGCGAGGCGCTGGGGGCGGTCGTGGCCCAGCAGGAGCAGCTCTGCGCGTCTTGGGCCGAGATCGCCGCGCAGGCCGCGCGGGTGGAGGCGCTCGGCCACAAGCTCTACGTGCCGCCGGATGTGATGACGCTCATGGCGCGGGCGAGCACGGCGCCGAACTGTTGAAAAACATCATACGCAACAGTTCCTCTATTTGAAACACTCTCTCGGGCTCGCTACACTCCCGAACAGGAACAAGGCTTCACACCATCCGAACGGCCCGAGTCTCGCCTCGCGGCCGCCCTCCCCCGGTTCGAGCCACCGTTCCACCGGCCTCTGTCGGCGTGTCCCGCCGCTCCGGCAAGGCCGGTCGTGTCAGCCCGCGTTCGAGAAGGAGGTTGCCTGAGATGCCTGGACTCGCCGCTCGTTTCATCCGCTCGCACCCGCGCATCCGCAGGTCGCACCCTCCCGATGTCGGCGTGCGCTTCTCGGCCGAGGAGCTGGTGCGCTACGCGGGCCCCACCCAGATGGTGCTGTCGGGCCACTACCCACCGCCCCGCCGGACCGGGGACGGCGCGTCCCGCCCGGGTCACGACTTCGCCGGCCCATGGGACCACCCCCGCCCCCACCTCCGCCCCCGGCGGCGGTCGCAGCGCTGACCGCCAGCCCGACCCCCGGCTTCCCCGCGTCCTCGTTCTCAGCTTCGTGACGGGGCCGCGGTCGCGGCACCGACAACCGGGCGGTACAGTTGGCGACGACGCTCCGAACCGTGTGGCGCCCCCCGCCACACGGTTCTTATTTTTGTGAAGGGTTCGTCCATGTCGCGTACTGCCCCCGCCGGTCCCGATGCCGTCCTGCCGCCCGATGCGGAGGGGATCATGGAGCGCGGCCTGGCCGAAGAGGGTCCGCCCGACGTCCGCGGCGTCTACCGGCTCGGCGAACGCGAGCTGCGCTTCCAACGGCGGGCGATCGCGGTGTTGACCGTCGGCCCCTTGCTCGGCGTCGGCTTGGCGATCGCCGCCCTGTGGGGCTGGGGGATCGGCGGGGTGGAGCTGGGGTTGTTCCTCGCCTTCTACCTCTTCACCGGCCTGGGCATCTCGGTGGGGTATCACCGCTTGTTCACCCACCGCAGCTTCGAGGCTCCCGCGGCGGTGCGAGCCGTGCTGGCCATCGCCGGGTCGATGGCGGTCCAAGGCAGCGTGATCGAGTGGGTCGCCACGCACCGTCGCCATCACGCCTACGCCGACGCCTACGGCGACCCCCATTCGCCCCACCTCGTGGACGCCTCCGGCGTGCGGGGCACGCTGCGCGGGCTGTGGCACGCCCACGTCGGCTGGTTCCTGACACCGGATCGCACCAACCAGGACCGCTGGGCTCCCGATCTGCAGGCCGACCCGGTGCTGGCCCGCGTCGATCGCGCCTTCCCTGCGCTCGTGACCGCCTCGTTCGCCTTGCCCCCCCTGGTGGCGCTGGCGCTGACCGGCTCGGTGTGGGTGGCGCTCAGCGCGTTCCTGTGGGCCTCGGTGGTGCGCATCTTCCTGCTGCACCACGTCACCTGGAGCATCAACTCGATCTGCCACTTCTTCGGTGAGCAGCCGTTCCGCACCCGCGACGAAGCGACCAACAACTGGCCGCTGTCGCTGCTGTCGTTCGGCGAGTCGTGGCACAACAACCACCACGCCTTCCCCACCTCGGCCCGCCACGGGCTGCTGCGGGGCCAGGTGGACGTCACCTACCGGGTCATCCGCGGGCTCGAGTGGGTGCGGCTCGCGCGCAACGTCCGTCTGCCCTCCGCGCAGATGGTCGCCAAGAAGTGGGAGGGCGCCTCCCGCCGGTTGGCGCGCGGCTGAGCCTCCCCTTCGGCGGTTCGTCCGGAGCACGAACCGCTTCGCGCTCAGGTTCGGGGTTCCACACCGAGCCACGGATGAGCTAACCTGCTCGCACTATGGCCCGTGCGCGCAGTGCGCTGAGCTCCTCGCGGGGAGATGACGCCGCGCCGGCCGACATCCGGTTGGTGGAACCGGCGAGCCCGCACGACCATCTGGTGGGGTTCTACGAGAACGAAGCGTTCCTCGTCCAGTCCGTGGTGCGCTTTCTGGTGCCCGCGCTGCGTGCCGGCGGCAGCGCGATCGTGGTCGAAACCCGCGATCACCGCGATCAGCTCGAGCCCGCGCTGGAGGCTGAGGGCATCGACGTGGCGGCCGCCACCCGCAGTGGCCAGCTGCTGGTCGTGGACGCGGACGCGCTGCTGACGAGCTTCATGGTGGCGGGCGGCCCGGAGCCGGCTCGCTTCATCGCCCGGGTCGGGGGGTTGATCGACCAGGCGGCCGCCGATGGAGGCCCCGTCCGCGTCCACGGCGAGATGGTCGCGTTGTTGTGGGCTCGCGGCGAGGTCACCGCGGCGCTCGCCCTCGAAGACCTGTGGAACGAGCTGCTCGCCGCGCATCCCTGCGCGCTGCTGTGCACCTACCCGATGCGCGCCTTCGACGACGAGGAAGCCAGCGAGGCCTTCCGCACCGTGTGCCACCAGCACGCGGCGGTGCTGCCCAGCGAGTCCTACACCCAGCTGGCCGACGGCGAGGCGCGTCAGCGCACGGTGGCGTTGCTACAGCACGAGGCGACGGTGGGGATCAACGCCCGCGCCACGCTGCGCCAGCGCCAGCACGAGCTGGAGGATGAGCTGTGGCGCTCCCGCGAGCTCGGCCGGCTGCGGGATGAGCTGATCTCCACGATGGCCGACACCGTGCAGACGGCCACCGGGCAGGGCGCCGCGCCACGCCGCCGGACGGTGGAGACTTTCACCAAGACGGCGCTGCGGGTGCTGCGGCGGACGTTGCACGCCGACTGCGTCTTCGAACCCCGGGGAGTGGCCAGCGGCGAGGGAGGGGACCACGGCGAGACGCGGACCGCGGGCACCGGCTCCCGCAGCGAGCCGGCCAACTGGATCGAGGTGCCGGTGGCCGCCGAGAGCTCCTGGGGGATCCTCCGGGTCCGGTTGGACGGCGAGCGTCCGGCCGCCCGCGAGGATCGGGCGTTCGCTCAGGCCGTGGCCGACCTGCTCGCCCGGGCGATCGAGCACGACGACGCCCGGCGGCGCCTGCAGCACCAGGCCTTGGCCGACCACCTCACCGGTTTGCCGACCCGCGCCCTGCTGGTGGACCGGCTCGATCACGCGGTGCGCCGATCGGAGCGCGCGGCCGGCCGGGTGGCGGTGCTGTTCATCGACCTCGATGGGTTCAAGGAGGTCAACGACCGTTTCGGCCACGAGATCGGGGACCGGGTGCTGGCGCAAGCCGCCTCCCGGCTGCGCGACACCATGCGGCCGGGGGACACGCTCGCTCGGATCGGCGGCGATGAGTTCGCGGCGGTGTGTGAAGGCGTCGCCGATGAGGCGCACGCGCTGGCCGTGGCCGAGCGGCTGCGGGCAGCGGCTCGCGATCCGCTTCGCGTCGACGGGCTGGGGACCAGCGTCACCGTGACGGTCAGCATCGGGGTCGTGTTGGACGAGCCCGGCCGGGCTGGCGACGGGCTGCTGCATGACGCCGACATCGCCATGTACGACGCGAAAATGGTGGGGCGCGATCGTTGCGCGCTGCTCGACCCGGCCCGGCGCCCCACCCTGGACGCGTTCACTCGCTGGCAGTGAGGGCGATCAGCTCGTAGCGCGGCGGGCTGACGAGCTTCTCGGCGGCACACGTCAGCGCCCGCGGCTCGGCATCGCGGCGCACCGCGAGGCGGGCCGTGGCGGTGCGCCCGTCGGCCAGCGTCAACGTGACCTCGTGCACGCCGTCACCGAGGTCGTGGTGCGTGCGGGCGCGGACCGCCGCCAGCGCGTCGAGTCCGAAGTGCTCGCGCACCATCGCCTCGGCGGCCTGGGCGGGCATCGCCAAGCCGGACCGGCCCCGGAACCGCGGCAGGTGGATGCGGCCGGCGACGTGCGCGTCCGCGGCGGCGACCCCGTCGTCGGCGTCCAGATGACCGTAGTAGATGCCTTCGGGCAGGCACACGAGATTGCCCGAGAAGCGACACCCCCCCACGTGGCTGGCTTCCCACACCGTCGCCGGGTGCGCCGCGGCGAGCGCGCGCACCAGCGGCTGGCCCTCCCGAGCGCAGCAGCCGTCGTGCGCGCCGTTGGTGCACACCAGCAGCAGCGGCGAGTCCACCGGGTCGCCGCCTACCGACCGACGGTGGGCCAGCGGGCCGACGTCGAGATCGGCCACGGCGTCGACCGACGACAGCTCCAGCGACTCAGCCCAGCCGCCGTGCGCGTGCGAGACCACCACGAAGACCCGACGTGACGTCTCGTCGGCCTGACGGCCGCCGGGCCGGCGGATCAGCAGCACCCGCGCGCCCACCGCCCGAGCCTTGAGCTCGAGCTGGGCGGCCACCTCGGTGGGCATGCGGCTGTCGTGGGGAGCCTTGACCCCCCACGGGCCGGGTTGCTCGACCAGCAACCAGCGGCGCACCGTCGACGCGGTGCCGATCAAGGACTCGTCGTCGGCGCGCGACCGGGCCCCGCAGGGCAGGTCGGCGGCCGGCGGCGCGTCCGGATGGTGGGGGGCTGTGTGGTGGGCACTCATCTCGACGGTCCAGGCTCGACGCGGGCCAGCAGCCCCTCGCGCACGAAGCGGCGGGCCAGCACCAAGCGGCTGGACGGGTCCAGGTGCTCAGCGAGCTCGGCGGGCTGCAGCGCTGCGCCCGACAGCGCGCGCCGCACGGCCGGCGCGGTCCATCCGGGCAGCCGCAGCTGTCGATCGGCGAGCCGCACGAGAACGTCGTTGTCGACGACGACCTCGGGGGCCGCGCCGGGGCGCGGGCGAAGGGAGGTGGTGTCGTCGATGGCGTCGAGCGCCACCACGTCGGCCAACCGGCCCCGGGCCGGCGGCTCGCGGTGTGAGGCCTGCCCCATCGCCTCGGCCAGCGCGCCGGGGTCGGCCTCGCCGGCCGCTTTCGTCAGGGCCGGAAGCCGGCCGGCGATCGCTTCGGCCAGCGCCTCCGGGTCGGCGGCAAGGCCCGGCGGCAGCGCCCGGTCCAGCTGTGGGTCCTCGGCGTGGTCCAGTGCCCGGCGTGCCACGTCACGCCAGGTGAGCGCCTTGATGCCGATCGTCAGGTGCAGGCTGGCCGTCTCGGTGGTGCGCGCCGCGTGACGCGTGCCGCGCGGCAGGTAGAGCACGTCGCCGGCGGCCAGCTCCAGGTCCCAGGGCTGGTCCTCGTCAGCGTGCACGACCCACTGCTTGCGGCCGTGGGTGTGCAGCACCAGCACGTCGTGGGCGTCGGCGT
>CAYQMQ010000035.1:0-13494 GCA_964418395.1 uncultured Actinomycetota bacterium | reverse complement strand
CCCTGGCCGTTGTCCAGCATGACACCGCCGGCGGTGGCATCCAGCACCGCACACGACCGCTGCAACAGCGTGTCGAGATAGTCCACGAGGTCGTAGTCCGACCCCAGGGTGTCGGCCAGCTCCAACAGCGTGGCCGAGAGATGCTGGTAATAGGTGGGGGTTGCCATCGCCCTGCTCTCCAGGATCGTTCTCCCGTGCGGGTGACTGCGCGCGCTCTGGCCGGGTGGCCGAGCGGGCTGCGAGCGCCACCCGCGTGGTCTGGAGACAGCGCCGTGGCCCGGGTCAGGGTTCGACGATCAGGTCAGCGTTTCCGCCGAGTCCGTCTATGATCACGCGGGCGTTGTGGGCCATCAGACCCGCGTACGAGTGCTCGGGGTCTCCCGGCTTGCCAGGGAGCACGTCATCGGAGAGGCCAGTGTAGTAGGCGGCGCCGGTCTCGGCCGCGATCTGTGCGCTCACGTCGTCGGCAAAGGTCTGGGAGCCGAACACCGCCGGCACGTCCTCGGCCTTGATCTGATCGATGAGGGCGGCGACCTCACCGGGGGCGGGCTCGGAGACGTCCGATGGCTGCACCGCCCCGACCACCTCGAAGCCGTAGGCGTCGGCGAAGTAGCGGTAGGCGTCGTGGAAGGTCACGATCGTGCGTTGGCCCTGAGGCACCGTCGCGGCGCTTTCGGCGATGGACTCGTGCAGGCGGCGCAGCTCCTCGCGATAGTCCCGCGCGTTGGCGTGGTAGGCCTGCGCCCCCTCTGGGTCGACCTCGGCCAGCACCTCGGCGATCACCTCGACCTTGGCCATGGCGAACGGCAGGTGCAGCCACGTGTGCGGGTTGGCCCGATGGTCGTGGCCGCCGTCGTGGCCGGCCTCGTGCCCGGCCTCGTGGGCCTGCAGCAACTCGTCGTCGTCGAGGGCCCGCTCGCCGAGGCGGACGATCGGGGCGTCGTCGGCCATGGCGGACTCCGCCAGGTCCAGCGCCCCCTCGTTGAGGCCGAGCCCGTTGCCGAAGTACGCGTCGGCGCGTTCGATCTCGGCGACGTCGTCGGGGCGCGGCTCGTAGGTGTGGCTGTCGGTGCCGGGTGGCACCAGGGAGGCGACGGTGCCGCGGTCGCCCAGCACCTGCTGGACCAGGTCGGCCAGCGGCGCGACCGTCGCCACCGCCCGCACCGCCGGCTCGCCGGTGCCATCCCCGGCGCCGGTTTCGGCGTCGCCGTCGGACACCCCGGTCTGAGGCGTCATCGCGGGGTCGGTGGGGGGTTCCTGCCGCGTGCCGCAGCCGGCGGCCAGCGCCCACAGCGCCAGCACGACCGCGATGGCCCGGAGGGGGCTCATCGGGGCGCAATTATTGCGAACATCTCGCAATAAGTTTACGGCCTGTCGGCTCAGGTGACAACCCGCCGGCCGCGTGAGCGCCGCCGGCCAGCCGCCACCGCCGTCGCGGCGAACACGACGGCGAAGGCCCCCGTGGCCGTGAGCACGATCGTCGACCCGCTGGGCACGTTGAGGTGGAAGGACGCGAACAGCCCCACGATCGCCGAGACGGTGCCCACGCCGGTGGCGACCGCCAGCAGCCGCGGGAACGAGGTGGTCAGCAGGCGGCTCAGCGCGGCGGGCACCACCACCGCGGCGGCGATCAGCAGCACGCCGAGCACCCGGACCGAGGCCACGACCACCGCCGCGATCGACAACGTCAACACCGTGTCGACCCGAGCGGCCCGCACGCCGTGGGCGGCGGCCACCTCGGCGTCGAAGATCGTGGCCACCAGCTGCTTGCCGCGGACCCACAACAGCGCGCCGAAGGCGATCGCGACGCCGCCCACCAGCCACAGGTCGACCACGGTGACGCCGAGCATGTGGCCGAACAGCAGGCTCTCGGTGGACACCCCGACCCCTTGGGCGCGGCTGACCAGCACCACCCCCAGGGCGAACAGGGCGGTGGTCACGATCCAGATGGCGGCGTCGTGGTGCAGCCCCTGTCGGCGGCCCACCCGGTCGATGAGCACCGCGGCCAGCAGCGTGGCCCCCACCGCGCCGACGGCGACGTGCACCTCGAGCGCGAGGGCCACCCCCGCTCCTCCGAGCACCGAATGCGCCAGCCCGTGACCGATCGAGCTCATCCGTCGCTGGACCACGAACGAGCTCAGCGCGCCGCACAGGGCGCCCACCATCGTGCCGGCCAGCAGCGCCCGCCGGAAGAAGGCGAACGCCAGCGGCTCGGTCAGCCAGTCCACGACACGTCCGGACGTGGCGAGCCCAACAGCGGGCGGTCGTCGATCACCGCGAGCCGGTCGCCGTCGCGGACCACCCGCAGATCCGCGTGGTAGGTGCGGCGCAGCACGTCAGGCGTGAGCACGTGGTGTGGCGCGCCGTCGGCCACGACGGTGGTCGACAAGCACACCAGCCGCGGCAGGTGGGCGCCGACCCAGTTGAGGTCGTGGGTCGACAGCACCACCGCCATCCCGTCTGCGGCGAGCTCGCCGATCAGGCCGAGGATCTCGGCGCGAGTGGCCACATCCACGCCGCTGGTCGGCTCGTCGAGCACCAGCAGGTCGGCCTCGCGCACCAGCGCCCGGGCGAGGAACATCCGCTGGCGCTGCCCGCCGGACAGCTCGCGGATCGCCCGCTGCGCCATGCCGGCGAGGCCGAGCCGGTCGAGCAGGTCGCGGGCCGCGGTGCGCTCTCGCCGGTCGTACCACGGTCGGCGCCGGCTGTCGGCGGCCAGGCCGGACAGCACCGCCTGCTCGACGGTCAGCGGCACGTCCCAGTCGAGACGGTCGCCCTGGGGGACGTAGCCCAGCCGGCGCGGGGCGCGACCGGGGCGCACCGGCTCGCCGCTGACGCTCACCGTGCCGGCGTGGCGCTCGCCCTGGCCGCACAGCAGCCGCAGCAGCGTGGTCTTGCCCGCACCCGAGGGGCCGACCACGCCGGCGATCTCGCCGCGCTCCACCCGCAGGTCCACGTGCTCGACAGCGGCCACCCCGTCGTACCCGCCGCTGACGTCGTCGACGACGAGCGGGGTGGGCGGTGCCGAGGCTGCCACCGGGGACTCCTGCGAACGGTTCGCAGCGAAGTGTACGTGCC
This sequence comes from uncultured Actinomycetota bacterium, assembly GCA_964418395.1. Lineage (GTDB taxonomy): Bacteria > Actinomycetota > Nitriliruptoria > Euzebyales > Egibacteraceae > QS-5-72-10. The sequence continues at coordinate 10,416 of CAYQMQ010000035.1, read as the reverse complement.
GTGTCCAGCCCGGGTCGGCGAGCGGCCGGGACGATGGGCCAGTGGCCGGTGCGAGGGACGGCCCGGCGCGGCGCGGTGGATCAGTTGTCGGCGCGGCGCGCCGTGAGCCGGAGCCCGCCCAGCGTGACGCCGCCGGCGAGGAGTGCGAGCGCGGGTGGGGCGGGCACACCGCCGGTGTTCGGCAGGGCGCCGGTCCGCGGCTGCCGGCCCGCGATCTCCCGGTCCGAGCCGGCGTCGCCGTTCGACAGGCTGCGATCGCGGTCGGTCAGGCCGCGGTCGGCGTCCGGATCGGGGTCGACGTCCGTATCGGCGTCCGAGTCGGCGTCGGCACCCGGCGAGGCCCGGTCGTCGTCCGGTCCGGTGCCAGCACTGGCCCCGTCCTCGTCCGCCCCCGCTTCCCCGTCGAGTTCGGACTCCGGGGCTTGAGCACCGTCGGCGTCGTCACCGGTGCCGCCTCCGCCGCCGTCGCCGGGTGTGGGGGTGGGGGTTGGCGTGGGGGAGGGGGCGGGCTCGTCGGGCACGTCGGCGACATCGTCGGGCTGTCCGTCGCCGTCGCTGAGGACGGCCACCGTCACACCCGCGATCAGCACGCCGACGATCGCGATCCCGGTCAGAGCGATCGACGTGAAGCGGGTCATAGCGGCATTCCATCACAGGTGCGGTCGAATCCGGAACAGGCTCCCCACCACCAGCGCCGACACACCCGCCGTTCGCGGGCGGCGACCTTCGGAGGCCGTGCGTCACCGCACCGCGTCCGCTCAGCCGATGGCGGGGGGCTGCGGCCCGGCTGTCAGCTGACGGCGCTGCGGCTCGCCCCGGTCAGCCGCTCAAGTAGCTGCAAGCGAAGCGGTAGCGGCCTTGTATCAGCCGGTGACCGCGCCGCGCTCGGCGCCGGAGACCAAGGCGGCGTACTTGGCCAACACCCCGGTCGTATAGCGCGGCTCGGGGTGTTTGAGCTCGCCGCGGCGGCGCTCGAGCTCGGCCTCGTCCACGTGGAGGTCCAGGCGGCGGGCGGCCACGTCCAAGGTGATCGGGTCGCCGTCGCGGACCAACGCGATCGGCCCGCCGTCGCGGGCCTCGGGGGCCAGATGGCCCACGCACAGCCCCTGGGTGGCACCCGAGAAACGCCCGTCGGTGACCAGGGCGACGTCGGACCCGTGGCCCACCCCCTTGACCGCGGCGGTGACCGCCAGCATCTCGCGCATGCCGGGCCCGCCCTTGGGGCCCTCGTAGCGGATCACGATCACGTCGCCGGAGGCGATCTTGCGGTCCAGCACCGCCTCCATGGCGTCGTTCTCGCCGTCGAACACCCGCGCGCGGCCCTCGAAGCGCTCGCCCTCGAGGCCGGCGACCTTCACGATCGCCCCGTCCGGGGCCAGCGAGCCGTGCAGCACCGCCAGCCCGCCGTCGGCGTGGATCGGGTCCGACAGCGCGTGCACCACCTGCCCGTCGGGCGGGGTGTCGACGTCGGCGAGGTTGTCGGCCATCGTCTTGCCGGTGACCGTCAGGCAGTCGCCGTGCAGCAGGCCGGCGTCCAGCAGGGCGCGCAGCACCACCGGCACGCCGCCGATCCGGTCGAGGTCGGTCATCATGAACCGGCCGGCCGGGCGGGAGTCGACGATGTGGGGGACCCGGGCGCCGATGCGGTCGAAGTCGGCCAGCGACAGCTCCACGCGGGCCTCGTGGGCGATCGCCAGCAGGTGCAGCACCGCGTTGGTCGAGCCGCCGACTGCCATCACGCAGGCGATGGCGTTCTCCAGGCTCTCGCGGGTGATGATGCGCCGGGGGCGCAGGTCGGCCTCCAGCAGCGGGCCCAGCGCCGCGCCCGAGTCGTGGGCGAACCGGTCGCGGCGGGCATCCACCGCCGGCGGCGACGCCGAGCCGGGCAGCGCCAGCCCGAGCGCCTCCACCGCGCTGGCCATCGTGTTGGCGGTGTACATGCCCGCGCACGACCCCTCGCCGGGGCAGGCGCTGGCCTCGATCTCGTGCAGCTCGGCGTCGCTGATCGTGCCCGCCGAGTGCGAGCCCACCGCCTCGAACACGTCCTTGATGTCCAGCTCGCGGTCGCCGACCCGGCCGGGCACGATCGTGCCGCCGTAGCAGAACACGCTGGGCAGGTCGAGGCGGGCGGCGGCCATGACCATGCCCGGCAGCGACTTGTCGCAGCCGGCCAGGGTCACCATCCCGTCGAAGCGCTCGGCGTGCATCATCGTCTCGACCGAGTCGGCGATCACCTCGCGGGACACCAGCGACGCGCGCATGCCCTCGTGGCCCATGGAGATGCCGTCGGACACCGCGATGGTGTTGAACGCCATCGGGAACAGCCCGGCCTCGCGCGCGCCGCCCTTGGCCTGCTCGGCCAGCCGGCCCAGCGACAGGTTGCAGGGGGTGACCTCGTTCCACGACGAGGCGATGCCCACCTGGGGCTTGTCGAAGTCGTCCTCGGTCATGCCCACCGCGCGCAGCATCGCCCGGGCCGGCGCCCGGCGGGGACCCTCGGTGACGTCGGTGGAGCGGGGGCGGTTGACCACGGCGACCTCCCTTCGCTGCGCGGCTCGGTGCGCGACGCGGTGCGCGACGCGGTGCGCGCCGCCGTGCGCGACCCACGCGCCCGCGCCCGCCGCGGCGTGCGGCATCCGGCGTGGGGCGTGGGGCGTCGCCCCGCGTGATCCTACATCGCCGCTGGCCGAGCGACCGGCGGTGGCGGGGGCTGACCCGGAGGATGCCGGGGCTGTCTGGACCGTGCGGCCAGATTTGTCCCCAACACCGAGACAGTTCACATGTTCACGATCGGTCTGTCTTCCAACGACGGCCACATGTGGCCGGATGTCGGAGACAGGCAGGCCGCCGAGGCGCACCGAATCGCCGTGCCGGCAGCCGTCAGCGGGCGTCGGCCAGGGCGGTGAGAACCTCGGGCTGTTGGGTGGCCAGGATCAGCGTGCTGACCCGGGAGGCCTTCCACGCTTCGAAGCGCTCCACGATCCGCCCCAGAGGCCCGACCAGGGCCATCTCGTCGATGAGCGCATCGGGCACCGCCTTGGCCGCCTCGTCGCGCTGGCCGTCGAGGTAACGGTCCTGGATGCGGTCGGCGGCGTCGGCGAAGCCATAGCGGCGCGCCAGGTCCGCGTAGAAGTTCCGGTCCCGGGCCCCCATGCCGCCGATGTAGAGCGCGAACAGCGGGCGCAGACGGTCGCGGCAGGCGTCGACGTCGTCGCCGGCGGCCACGTAGACGGTCGCGGCGATGTCGAGCTCGTCGGGGTCGCGGTCGGCGGCAGCCAGCCCGGCGTCGAGATGCTCGTTGAACACCTCTTCGCGCTCGGGCGAGTAGAAGATCGGCAGCCACCCGTCAGCGATGGCGGCCGTCTGGCGGGTGTTCTGCGGCCCGATCGCGGCGAGGTAGATCGGGATGGCCGAGCGCAGCGGATGCAGGATCGACTTCAACGGCTTGCCCAACCCTGTGGCGTCGCGGCCCTGGTAGGGGATCTGGTACTCCTCGCCGTCGTAGCTGAGCGGCTCCTCGCGGGCGATGATGCGGCGGACGATGTCGACGTACTCGCGGGTCTTGGTCAGCGGCCGGCCGTAGGGCACCCCGTGCCAGCCCTCGACCACCTGCGGCCCCGACAAGCCGAGGCCGAGCAGGAACCGGCCCCCGGACAACGCATCCAGCGTCATCGCGGTCATGGCGGTGGCCGCGGGCGTGCGCGCCGGCATCTGCATGATCCCGCTGCCCAGCTGGATGCGCTCGGTGCGCGCCGCCAGGTAGGACAGCACCGTGACGGTGTCCGAGCCGTAGGCCTCGGCGGCCCACACCGAGTCGATGCCCGCCCGGTCGGCGTGCTCGACCAGCGGCAGCACCTCGTTGATCGTCGCGCCCGAGTAGCCGATGTTCAGCCCGAGCCGCATGCGCCGCCCTCCTGTCGCGGTGGTCGCGGCAGCCTGGTGCCGTGGTCGCGGCAGCCTACTGGCCGGCGCCTATCCTGCCGGGCATGCGCCGCTTCCTGCTGCCGGAGATCGTGGCGCGTGCGCGGGCCGAGGCGCCGGTCGCTGAGGTGTGGCCGCTGCTGGTCGATCCCGCCCGCCACGCGGAGTGGAACCCGCTGATCGCTCGGGTGGAGGGCGCGCAGGGCCCGGCCGTGGGGGGTGAGCGCGTCCACGCCGTCCCGCCCGAGCCGTTCGGCCGCCTGCCGCTGGGCCCGCGGCGGATTCCCGTCGACATCGCCCTGGTCACCGCGCCCACAGCCCCCGACGAGGCCGCCGAGCTCGGCGTGGTCGCCTACCCGCTGCCCGGCCTGACCGTGCGCCTGCGGGTGGGGTTGGTGCCCCTGCCGCGGCAGCGCGCCCACCTCGAGCTGCGCCTGCGGCTGGCCGGCCTGCTCGCCCCCGCCCACTGGCCTGTGGCGCGCGTGGCCGCCGCGGCGATGGCGCGCTCGCTGGCCGCTGCCGCCGGCCGCGAGCGCGAGCCCCACCCCCCCGGATCCGGCCCGCCGGGATAGGCTCGCTGGTGCGCCCCCCGTCGGTCGAGGGCGGTGTGCTCTCCGAGCTCATCCTGATTCTCGCGGTGGTGGGCGCGCTGTTGGTGGTCATCGCGCTGGTGACCGCCCGGCCACCCCGCCGGGCGTTGCTCGACCGCGACGGGTTCCTGGAGCGCTGGCAAGCCCTGCACGGCGGGCAGGACCCGCGCGCCAGCCTCTGGTTACGGGGCTGGCTGGCGGCGATGGACCGGCTCGCGCGTCCCCTGGCCCGGCACGGGATCGCCCCGCACGCGCTGACGGCCGTCTCGGCCTGGCTGGCGGCGCTGGCGCTGGTGCCGGCCGTCGGCGGCGGGCACTGGCCGGTGCTGGCCGCCTGGCTCGTGGTGGCCTCGGGCCTGGTCGACGGCCTGGACGGCGCCGTCGCCGCGCTCGGCGGCCGGGCCACGCCTGTGGGCTACGTGCTCGACTCGGTCGTCGACCGCCTCACCGAGGTGGCGTTTCTGGCGGCCGTCGTGCTCGCCGGCGGAGGGGTGGGGCTGGCCGTGGCGATAGCGGTGGCCTGCGGGGGGCTGTTTTGGCTGCACGAATACCTGCGGGCTCGCGCGGCGGGAGCGGGCGGCGGCGAGATCGGCGCGGTCACCGTCGCCGAGCGTCCCCAGCGGGTGATCGTCCTGGCGCTGGCCCTCCACGTGGCCGGGGTGGCGCCCGCCGGCGCCGCCCTGGCCGTGGCTGTCGGGCTGGGGCTGATGCTGGTGCTCAGCACGGTCGGGCTCGTCCAGCTGGTCGTGGGAGTGGGCCGCCGTCTCGCGGGCGCCGACCCCCGCGAGGATCGACCGTGACCCGGCCCCTCGGTCACCGGGGCGGTTGGCAGGCCACGTCTCTGCGTCTCCTCGCTTGCGTGCTGACGGAGCACCCAGTGCACGACATACTTCATCACACAAAACCTGTCGCGGATACGCACGGAAAATCCGGCCCCGACGAGCTCGTCTTTGTTCGCACCCACCCGCTGAATGGCTCATGGCCACACCACCTGCCGATCCGACACCGCCGATCACCCTGACGCGCACCGACACGGTCGACGCCGAAAGCGTGGTCGCCGGGCTGCTCGACGATCCGCCCGAGGCGATGGCACGGCTGGTCGACCAGGAGCGCCGACGCGAACGCCGCGACGGCCTCGTGGCCACCCTCGACGGCACGCTCAATCCTCCGGTCGATCCGGCCGCAGCCGAGCCCACGCCGACCATCGAGCAGCTGGAACGCCCCGACACCACCGACCTATTGGGGTCACAGCCCTGGAGCCGCCACGTGCGGCAGGTGGACCGTCTCGTCCTCGCGGCGTTGCTCGACGGGGAGCCGGAGACGGCGCTGCAGCACATCGCCGGGCTGGGGCCGGCGAGCGTGGTGTGGCCGGCGGTGGCCCACAGCCTGGCCGTCACCGAGCTGCACCGCTCCGATGACGACCCCGCCATCGCCCAAGGCGCGCTGTCGGCCGCTCACGCCGACGGCCGGCTCGCCGCCGCGCTGGCGCAGCTCGAATGGCCGGAGGCCGCCGAGGTCGGCGACCACGTCCGCCGCACGATCACGTCGCTGAGCGCACACGGCTCGGCCGGGTTCGAGGCGCGCCGTCGTGACCTCGTCGACGCCTACGCGGAACTCACCGAGCCGGACCGGTACCGCGCCGTGCTCGTCACTGCCGTGTGCGCCCTCCACGTCGTCAGCGTGTACCGCGCACACCGTGCCGGAGCACCCGGCGCGGCCGAGGGTGAGCCCGCCGACGGCGTCGACGGGATGGCCGAGTGGTACCGCACCAAGTACCACCAAGAGACCACCCGGCCGCTCGAGGAGGTCGACGAGGCCATCGACCTCGGCCCGAGCACCACCGACGACCAGCGGCCGGGATCGGCGTGACCGCACTGGCCGCAACCGACCGCGCTCGTTTCTCCGACAGCGACTCCGCCCGGGCGGAATGGCTGTCGGATCAATGGCCGGGCTGGCGTGGCGGGGGCCGCTCGCCCGGCGCCGGATCACGTGGCGGGTCGAGATCCTCCGGGCCGTCGGAGCCACCGGGCGGGCCGGCGTGGTCGGGCGGTCCCGGTTTGTCGGGGCGGCCGGGACGGTCGGGGCCCTCGGGCTCGCTCGCCCCGGTCGCCGGCGAACCCACACCCTGGCTGAACGCCCGCGCCAGCGGGTCGGCCGGGTCGGCCAACCCCGCCGTCACGTAGCGGAACCGCCACTCGGTCGCGTCGTCGGTGGTGTCGGCGCGCTGCCAATAGCCCGGGCCGTAGATCGTGTCGGCGCGCACGAGCACCTCGCGGTCGACCGGCTGGGTGGTGCCCGGGGCCAGCAGCGACGCGGCGGCGGGGTCGCCGTCGGCGAGCACGCGGTAATAGCGCGTCTGCCGGGCGCCGACCTCGTCGACCACCCGGCAGAGCCCCGCATCGCAGGTCGGCTCGACGTCCAGCCGCGTGCCCTCGCCGGGCTCGAACGCCGGATCGGCTGCCGCGTGCACCTCGTAGCCGTCGGCGTCGGCGACCGGTGTCCACGCCACGCGCAGCGCGTCGGTCAGGTCGGTGACGCGCAGGTCCTGGGGCGGCTCGGCGGTGCGCTCGGGTATCGTCACCCGGGAGAGGGCCGACTCGCTGCCGTAGACGGCCGTCAACCCCGGCCCGGTGTCGGCGAACACCGGCACGACCTGCACCTGCAGCCGCTCGTCGATCTCGTGGGGGTCGAGCCCCACGGTGGTGACGTTGCGTACCGGCTCGGTGTCGGGGCCCACTTGGAGAACGGTCTCCTCACGGCCGATGACCGCCTCGGGCTGTTCGCCCCCGCCGGCCACCGGGTCGGCGAACACCGTGATCCCGACGGCCACCCCGACCACCTGGCCGGGGGCGTTCGGGCTGGCCCAGTGCCACTCGAGCTCGAGGTCGCCGCCGACCAAGCCGCGGTGCTCGCCGGTCCAGGTGATCGCCGCCGGGTTGGAGGGCACGTCGGGGTTGGCCAGCGACGACTCCGCCGTCTGGGTCAGCGGCTGCTCGCGCTGCGGGCGCTGGGCCGCGATGTCGCCGTCTTTGGTCACGGCGTCGGTGCGGTCGCCGTCGAAGAACCGCTCGACGGCCGGCACCGCGTCGCCGGCGGTCTCGAGGCCGCTGCCCGGCACGGCCCAGGTGGTCGCTCCTTGCACGGGGTCGGGATAGGCGGCGCGGCCCTCGAACGCGACAGCGCCGTCGCCGCCCTCGGCGGTAAAGGCCACCTCAGGCGTGGCGGTGTCGTAGAAGGTGGCCGTTGCCGCGACGTCATAGCCGAAGCCGACGCCGGTCGGCGGGGTCCGCCCGTCGGCGTCGGCCGGGCACGGCTGGGGCGCGTCCCCGGCGCGGTGGGCCACCGTCAGCGTCCACTCGCCGGCCTCGGGGGCTGGCACCTCCAGGGTGCGCTCGGTCAGCGGCATGTCCAGCAGGCCGGAGTCCTCGGCGTCGGGGAACACCCGCTCGGGCCCCGGTTCGGCGCCGCGCCCGGCCGGGTCCACACCCGGCCGGTACAACGCCGGATAGAGGTTGGCGGCGGGGTGGTCGTCCCAGGCGACGGTGACCTCCAGGCGCTCGGCGCCCGAGGGCACCTGGATCGTCTGGGTGCCCACGCGGTCAGCCGGCACCGGATCCTCGAAGGTGGCCGCGCCGGTGCAGCCGACCTGCTGGGTGATCGTCTCCGGCTCGGTGGTGGCCACCGGCGGCGAACCGAGCGTGGTCTGGGTGTCGTCGCCGGCCAGCGTCGCCGGCCCCTGACGGGCGAGCTCGACGGCGGCGGCGACGTCGAGCCGGCCGGCGCCGACCTGCTCGGGAGCGAAGCCGGGCATCGTCACGGCGGTGCGCTCGAAGATCTCGATCAGGTCCGCCGGCGACGGCTGCACGACCTCCTCGGTGGTGCCCCGCCGCGGCACCCGCGTGGGATGGCCCGCCTCGCGCCAGGCCTCGACGACCAGCGCCGCCGCGCCGGTGACATGCGGCGAGCTCATCGACGTGCCCTGCAGCTCCTCGTAGCAGGTCTGCCGATCGGGCTGGGCGGCCTCGGTGCAGCCGGCGCCGGTGGTCAGGCTCATCGAGTTGATCGCCGCCCCGGGCGCGACGATCGACGGGCGGTACAGCCCGAGATCGAGCGCCTGGGCCAGCTGCCGGTCGTGGTTGTCCGGGCCGGTGGGCACGGCCTGCTCGCCGGCCAGCGGGCCCGGCAGCGGGTCGGACCCGGTGCGCTCGCCGGGCTCGGTCGAGCGGCCCACCGAGCTGAACCCGGCGAGCCCGTCGGGCTTGGTGGAGGCGCCCACGCACAGCACGTGCGGGTTGAGGCACTGCTGGCCCAGCGTGTTGCGGTCCGGGCCGTCGTTGCCGGCCGAGAACACCACGAGCATGCCGGCGCGGGTGGCCTCGGTGTAGGCGACGTGCTGGGGGTCGTCGGGGTTGTAGTCGGTGCCGGTGCCGCCGCCGAAGCTGTTGTTGACCGCCACCACCTCGTTGCGCCCGCGCAGGCGCTTGGTGATCAGGTCGTCGTAGGCGGCCAGGATGTCGAAGGTCAGCAGCGACGGGCCGGCGTTGGCGGAGTAGGCGCGCACCGTCGCGTCGGGGGCCATGCCGGTGGTCGAGTGCGGCGCCCCGGGCCCGCCGCTGCCGTCACCGGTGCCGGCCATCGTCCCGGCCACGTGGGTGCCGTGCCCGAAGTCGTCGACGGCCGCCTCGCGCTCCTCGTGGCACACCACCAGCGGGTGGTCGAGTTCGTGGCTGGCGCCGGTGGAGGCGTCGCAGAACTCGACCAGCCCGTCGAAGTCGGCGTGGAGGCCGAACGCGCCGGTGTCGACCACGGCGAGCTCCACCCCCTGGCCGGTGGCCCCGTCCCAGCCGTCGAGGCCCAGCCCCTCCCACACGTCGCGGGCGCCGGTGATGTGGGTGGACTCCTGCATGTGCAGCTCGGCGCGCTCGTTGGCCCAGACGCTGCGCACCTGCGGCGTCGCCTCGAGCCGGTCGAGCTGCTCGCCGGTCAGCTCGGGCACCAGCACCATCGGCAGCGTGGTGAGGGCGGCGCCGTCGATGCCGATGGCCCGCGCCGCCGCCAGCCCCTCGCGGTCGAAGGTGGTGACCACCGCCTCGGCGGCGCCCGTCTCGGCGATCTCGGCGGCGAGGTCGTCGTGCACGCTGGTCGGGCCGGTGGCCGCCCCGGCCGGGCTCGGCGGCTCGGTGACGGCGTGCGCGTCGGTGACGGAGTGCGCGTCGGTGACGGCGTGCGCGTCGGTGACGGCGTGCGCGGCAGCCGGCGCCACCAAGCCCAGAACGAGCACCAACGTCACCGTCCCGCCTCGCGGTGTGCGCATGAAGGTCCCCCACGCGATGATGTGCCGGGTCTGTCGGACGTGTCCGACATCGGTGCTGCTCCCATTTCGACACAGGCGGGCCCGCCTCCTGCCCGCCGCGTTTGCGGGGGTTGCTCGTGCAGGGGGCGGGGACGCTCAGGCGGGGCCGATGAGCCGGGCAGCCGTCGCCGCCGACCACGCGACCAGCGGCAGCCCCCCGCCGGGGTGGGCCGAGCCGCCCACGCAGTACAGCCCCGGCACCGCCGAGCGCACCGGTGGCCGCAGAAACGCCGCGGCCGGCCCGTTCGACGCCGTCCCGTAGATCGCCCCGCCCGGCGTGCGGGTGTCGCGGGCGAGGTCGGCGGGGGTGCGCACCACCCGGGTGACGAGCCGGTCGCGCACCTCCACTCCGCGGGCGGCCATGAGCGCCAGCACCCGGTCGGCCTCGCGGTCGGCCAGGCCGGGGATGTCCCAGTCCACCCCGGGCCCACGGCCCGGCCCCGACCCGCGGTCCACCGCGCCCCCCGCACGCGACCCGGATCCCGCGGCGCCCCCGACCGGCACGTGCCGCGGGGCGTTGACCAGCACGAACCACGCCTCGCAGCCGGCCGG
>CAYQMQ010000034.1:0-13578 GCA_964418395.1 uncultured Actinomycetota bacterium | reverse complement strand
GCCACTGGCGGGTGGGCTTCTTCGTGGCCGACGAGCTGATCAGCCGGCTCGACACCCCCCTGCGCGATCTGGTACGCCTGAAGCCGGACGATGCCCGCGCGGCGATCCGTGAGGCGCTCGGAGCCTGATCCGTCCCGGCTGTCCCCACGCGCAGCCCGGACAGCCTCCCAGCCACACCGGGCTCACGTGACCTCCGGCCGCCTCGTCGGCCAGCCTCGGCTCAGCGGTGCGGCTCGGAGTGCCACGACAGGATCGCCGCGGGCAGCGTGGCCATCGGCGGGCGCAGCGCGCCGGCTCCGTCGTCGACCAGCCAGGCCGACAGCATCGACGTCAGCGTGGAGACGACGTCGGCGGTCTCGGGCAGCACGAGGTTGTCGCGGAAGTCGGCCACGGCCTCGTCGAGATCGGCGAAGCGGGCGCGGACCGGCGTCTCGACGACGTCGACGTGGGGATCGAGGCCCTGCTCGGCCAGCACGGCCGCCGCGTCGAGGTAGGTGGGCGCGGTCGCGCGGGGCCGGCCGTGGAAGTACTGCCAGAACGGGGCGTGCAGGACGTCGGGCAGGTGGCCGCTGAGATGGACGAACGCCTGCCGGGTGGCCGCGGCGTCCAACGCGCGCACGAACGGCGCGACGTCGGCGATCACCGGCAGGACGTAGCCGCACACGACCACCTCGGCGGTGCCGACGTCGACGTGGGGCCAGTGCCCCTGCTCGCAGCGCACGTTGGTGAGCCCGCGCTCGGTGGCGAAGCCGCGCAGGCGATCGAGCATCCCCTCGCTGGGGTCCACGGCGATGACCTCGGCCACGTGCGGGGCCAGGGCAAGAGCGAACCGCCCCGTGCCGGCGCCGACGTCGATGACCGTGTCCGAGGGGCGCACCGCGTGGCGCAGCGGGGCGATCAGCGGTTCGTCGGCCCCGCCGTCGGCCATCCGCGCCGCGAAGCGATCCGCCCGCTGGTCCCAGAACGACGGGCCCATCGGCCCGCGCTCGGGACGCAACCGCTCGATTTCGTCGAGGCGCCCGCGCACGAGCTCGCCCCACCGCTGCGTGGCATCCATGGCCGACAGCCGTCAGGCCGAGGCCGAGCGCCCGATCGCGCCCCGCACGCCCTCGCTGTCGGCGCGGCGCAGCGCGGTGGGGGAGTGGTCGGTGTCGTCCACCAGGGCTCGCAGCTCGTTGGCGTTCAGCGTCTCGTGAGCCGCCAACGACTTGGCGATGCGGCGAAAGGCCGTCTCATGATCGGCGATGATCTTGCCGGCGGCGCGTTCGGCCTTGGCCACGAGCTCGCGCACCTCGCCGGCTCCGGCGCTGCCCTCGGCGTAGGGGACGTCGCGGTCGGAGCGGTCGCCGGCGAGCTCGTAGCGGCCGGTCATGGCCCACCGCTCGACCATCCGGCGCGCGAGGCCGGCGGCGTGCTCGAGGTCGTCCTCGGCGCGCGTGCTGGGCTCGCCGAACGCGTGCTGCTCGGCCGCGCGTCCACCCAGGAGCACGATCAGCTGGGCGAGGAGGTCGTGGCGGGTGCGGACCGTCTGCTCGCTGTCGGTGTCCCAGACCGAGCGGTCGAACGTGGCCCCCGAGCCGACGATCGACACCCGCGACGGAGGGCGCATGCCGGTGACCAGCAGGGACAGCACCGCGTGGCCGGCCTCGTGGACCGCCGACACCCGGCGCTCGGCGGGCGTCAACAGCCGTGAGGAGGACGTGCCGCCGGTGACCACGCGTTCGCACGCCTCGTCGAGGTCCTCGGGCGCGATGCGGTCGCGGTAGCGCCGCGCGGCCAGCAGGGCGGCCTCGTTGACGATGCTGGCCAGCTCGGCCGCCGACAACCCCGCGGTGCTGGCGGCCACCTCCTCCCAGTCGACGCGCCGGGAGAACGGGCGCTGAGCGGCGTGCAGGCGCAGGATCTGTTCGCGGCCCACCTGGTCGGGCTGGTCGACGTGCACGCGGCGGTCGAACCGCCCGGGGCGCAGCAGCGCCGAGTCGATGAGCTCGGGGCGGTTGGTGGCCCCGACCAGCAGCACGTCGGCGGAGCGGTCGAACCCGTCCAGCTCGACCAACAGCTGGTTGAGGGTCTGGTCGTACTCGCGATCGCCGCCGGCGCCGCCGCTGCGCTCCCTGCCGACGGCGTCGAGCTCGTCGATGAACACGATCGAGGGCGCGTGCTCAGTGGCCTGCTCGAACAGTTCGCGCACCCGCGACGCGCCGGTGCCCACGTACCGCTCGACGAAGCTGGCCGCCGACGTGGAGAAGAACGGCACGCCGGCCTCGCCGGCCAGCGCTCGGGCCATCAGCGTCTTGCCACAGCCGGGGGCGCCGTACAGCAGGATTCCGTGCGGCAGCTCGGCGCCCAGCGCCTGATACCGGCGCGGATCGGAGAGGAACTCCCCGATCTCGCGAAGCTCGGCGACCGCGTCATCCAAACCGGCGATGTCGGCGAAGCTGACGTTGGGAGGGTGTGCCATGTCCGCATCCGGGGAGGACGGCCCGGCCTGGGTCGCCGCGGGGCCACCTGGTGATCCGGTGTCCGAGCCGGCCCCGGACGCTGGGACGCCGCCGAACCTGGCCGGGGCGGGCGCCGGGTGCGGGGACCCCTGCCGGGATGCGCCGGACGGATGACCCAGGGCCGGCGAGGCTGGGGGCGGCGACCCGTGCACCTCGGCGTGGGGCGCGGATAGGCGGCGTCGCCGCGAGCCGCGCCACCTGGTGACGTACAACGTCACCAGCGTGCCGCCGAGAATCACGGCGGCCGCGATCAGGAACGGGGCGCTCAGCGCGGCATCGAACAGCGCAGTCACAAGCGAGTCCGTGGGGTGGGGAAGTGATGGGGAAGTTGTGCAGGGTGCCCGACAGGGGCCGCATCATAGCGAAACGGCGCCCCCGGGGAAACCGAGAGCGCCGCTTCGTGGGTGGTGAGGCGCCGTCGCGCGGCGAGAGGCGCGCTAGCCGCTCACGTAGCGGTAGCGGCCTGTCTCAGCCGTCGACGTTGGCCAGAAGGAAGTACAGCATCACCAGCTGGGTGAGCGCGAGCGGCTCGCTGCGGGTGGTGCCGTCCAGGCGACCGAGAGCGTCCGGCACCTGGCCGTCGCTGCCGATGCTCTCCCACAGCGACTTCTTGACGACCTCGGTCTCCTCCGGCGGGGCGTGGCCGTGCACGTGCAGGGCGTCGACGGGGCTGCCGCCCTTGTCGCGTGCCATCTTCAGGTGCATGGCCCGGCTCGAGGTCGGCTCGGCCTCTTCGTCACCGAGGATCTTGGTCAGGTTCGGGTGCTTGACGTTGGGGCGCAGCAGCAGGGTGGCCGACAGCGGCTCGTTCTCGTGCCCCTCGACGGGAGCGAACGTCACCACCATGTCGGCGAAGTCGCGCTGGGGGCGGATGTAGGCCTCGGACTCGGGCTCGCGCTTTTCGAGCTCGGCGGTCACCTGCTCGCGCTCGTAGCCGCGCTTGGACGTGTCCCGGGCGATCTTCCACTCGTAGCGGATCTCCTCGGGAGGGTCGAGGTACACGTTGACGTCGAAGCACGCGCGCATCAGCCGCGTGTGCAGCGGCAACAGGCCCTCGATGATGATGAAGTCGCGCGGCTCGACGTACTCCGGGCGGGACAGCTCGCCCGTCGAGTGGTCGTAGACGGGCTTGAGGATCGGCTGGCCGGTGGCGAGCAGCTGCAGGTGCTGCTCCATGATGTCGATGTAGTTGCACTCGGGGCTCAGCGGCGTGAACGGCAGCTCCTTGCGCTCCTTCCGGTCGTAGGCGTGGTAGTCGTCCACGCACAGCGTGACGCTGCGATCCTCGCCGAGCGCGGCCACCAGACCCTTCGACAGGGTGGTCTTTCCCGCGGCGCTGTCGCCGGCGATCGCGATCATCTTCGGGCGGTCGCCGTTCGCTCGCCGCATCTCCATGAGCTTGTCGGGCACGAATGCCTCCTTACGAGGTTTTTGCGGGGTTTTAGGAGGTCGTCGGGGCGTCGTCCAGCACCGCCTCCACCGTCAAGTCGGCTTGGACGTGGGTGGCGACGAACGACTGGGTTCGCCGTCCTCCCTTGCCGGTTGCCTCCGGCGGTCGAAGGAGCCCGCTGGGTGTCACCCCGGTCGCCGCGAAGCAGCCCTGGTCGCTGCTCGCGAGGTCGTCGAGGGTCAGCCGCTCGTGCTCCGACTGGCCGGCCTCGGCGATCAGCTGCCGCTCCTCGTCGGAGCGGGGGGCTAGCCGGGCCTGCATGTCGCCGCCGAGGAGGCGGACCATGCAGGCGGTGATCACGCCCTCGGGCGCGCCGCCCACCCCGAGCAGCAGATCGGCGTTTCCCCCGGTCCGGACGGCTTCCAGGGAGCCGAGCACATCGCCCTCGGGGATGGCCATCACCCGCGCGCCGGCCGCTCGGACGTCGGCAATCAGCTGCTCATGCCGGGGTTTGTCGAGGATGACGACGACGAGATCCTCGACGCGTTTGTCCTCGGCCTTGGCGACCGTGGCGAGGGTGTCGCTCAACGGGGCGGAGATGTCGATCAGGCCGGCCGCGGAGGGCCCGACCACGAGCTTGTCCATGTACCAGCCGGGGCTCGCGTACAGCGTGCCGCCCGGCGCGGCCGCAGCGACGGCGATCGCGCCGTCGATGTTCTTGGCGCAGGCCTTGGTGTTTTCCAGCGGGTCCACGGCGAAGTCGAACGCCGCGCCGTCGCCGGTGCCGATCGCCTCGCCGTTGTACAGCATCGGCGCCTTGTCCTTGGCGCCCTCGCCGATGACGACGGTGCCCCGGCCCGGGGCGTGCTCCAGCTCCTCGCGCATCGCGGCGACGGCGGCGCCGTCCGCGCTCTTCGAGTCACCGGTGCCGGCCCACCCATGGGCTGCGCAGGCGGCACGTTGCGTGGCGCGCAGCACGTGCAGCGGAAGATCCTCCATGGGGGTGCGCTCCTCTCAGTTCCCGGCGTGCTGGGCGATGGCCGCGGCGGCGCGCTGGCGCAGGTCGGTGACGCCGGCTTCCAGCCCGTCCTCGTAGGCGAACAGCGCACTGCCGGTGCAGAAGACGTCCGCGCCGGCCCCGGCGGCATCCGCGATCGTGGACGGGCCGATGCCGCCGTCCACCTCGAGCTCCACCGGATGGTCCAGGCCGTCGAGCAGCCTGCGGGCCTCGGCGATCTTGGGCTCCATCGACGCCAAGTAGCGCTGGCCGCCGAAGCCCGGGTTGACGGTCATGACCAGCAGCAGCGAGGTGCGGTCGAGCACGTGGCGCACCGCCTCGAGGGGCGTGGCCGGGTTGAGCGCCACCCCCGGCCGCGCGCCGGCGGCCTCGATGAGGGTCAGCGTCCGGTGAAGGTGCACGCAGGCTTCGGCATGGACGATCACGCAGGTGCAGCCGGCCGCGACGAACCGGTCCACCAGGGAGTCGGGATCGGAGACCATGAGATGGGCCTCGAAGGGGATCTCCACCTCGTCGCGGGCCGCGGCGACGACGTCGGGCCCGAACGTGATGTTCGGCACGAAGTGCCCGTCCATCACGTCCCACTGGATGCGGTCGATGCCGGCTTTCTCCAGCGCCCGGCAGTCCTCGCCGAGCCGTGCGAAGTCGGCCGGCAGGACCGAGGGGACGATCTGTGGCCTGCGATCGGCGGTCATCGCTTGGTCCTTACGATCAAAACGGTGGGGGCAGCCCCAGCGGCACCGGACCTTGTGACCGTAGTCACGAGCGGTACCGATCTCGACTGCCCCATGAGTTCGGCTCAACGAGAATGATCACACCCGTCGACCGGTGATACGTCCCCCTCGCGGGGGACTTGCCGGAGGAACCTCCTGTGACCGCTTCCCGGGTCTGGCCGTCACCACGGCACCGGAGCGGTACGTTGGTGCCATGGCCTGTAGTCATACTGCGTTGAGCCACTGAGATCATGGCCGACGACACCGTACCCGCTCCCGTGGAGGAGTCCGAGCAGCCACTGCGGCTCGTGGTGGTCGACGACCACCAGATCGTGTTGGACGGGCTCCGGGCCATGCTGCAAGCCTATTCCGATCGCGTCGAGATCGTCGGAGAGGCGCAAAACGCCGAGGAAGCCCAGCGTCTGGTCACCGAGACCAACCCGGACGCGGTCTTGCTGGACGTTCGGCTCAAGGGCGACAGCGGGCTGGACCTGTGCGCCGACATCGTCAAGCGGCGCCCGGACTGCAAGGTCGTGTTCCTGACCGTCTACGACGACGAGCAATACCTGTTCCAGGCGTTGCGGCTCGGCGCCGCCGGCTTCCTGCTCAAGCGCGTGCAAGGCGGAGAGCTGGTGGAGCACCTTGAGCGCATGCGGGGCGGGGAGGTGGTCATTGACCCCACGCTGGCCGGGCGGGTGGCGGTTTCGGCCGCGAAGCTGCACAGCGGGGAGTTCTGGCCGGGGGCCCATCTCGGGTTGAGCCAGCGGGAGAGCGAGGTGCTCTCGTTGCTGGTGACCGGCCTGTCGAACAAGGCGATCGCGGCGAAGCTCGTCGTCAGCGAGGAGACGGTCAAGACCCACGCACGCCAGATCTACCGCAAGCTCGACGTCTCGGATCGCTCGGGCGCGATCGCCGTGGCGCTGCGGGAGGGCGTGTTCCATTGACGCCGCCGGCCGCCGGCGAGCCGGGACCGACCACGGCAGAAGGATCGAACGGCTCCACGCAGGCGGGCATGGCCGGCCCGGACCAGAAGGCCCGGCTGCTGTCGCGGGTGATCGACACGCTCGGCACCCGCTTGGGGCTCGACGAGGTCGTGCAGGCGGTGGCGGGCCTGGTGACCGAATCGACCAACACCGACGTGTGCTTCGTTCACCTGCTCGACGAGGACGGCCAGCGGCTGCGCCTGTGCGGTGCCACGCCGCCCTTCGACGCGCAAGCGGGCACTGTGGAGCTAGCCCTCGGTGAGGGCGTGTCGGGCTGGGTGGCCGAGCACGGCGAACCGGTGATCATCTCCGACAACAAGGCCGCCGACCCCCGGTACCGCTACATCCCCTCGCTGCGGGGCGAAGAGTTCGTCTCCATGGCGTCGGTGCCGATCACGACCGCGGCCGGCCACCGCGTGGGGGTGTTCAACGTCCACACCCGCACCCGGCGGGAGTTCACCGAGGCCGACGTGGAGCTGCTGCGATCGGTGGCGGCCCTCGTGGCCGGCGCGATCGAGAACGCGCGGCTGCATCGGCGCCTGGCCGAGCGCGAGGAGGCGCTCGAGCGGTTCGCCGAGCGCATGGTCGAGCTGCAGGAGAGCGAGCGCCGGCGGCTCGCCGGCGAGGTGCATGACGGCATCAGCCAGCGCATCGTGGGCCTGTCGTTCCACCTGTCGGCGGCCGCCGATGCCGTCGCGGCCTCTCCGGAATTCGCGGCTGAGCAGATCCGCTCTGCCCAGCACCTCGCCGACGAGGCGCTGGAGGAAACGCGCTTGGCGATCGCGGGGCTGCGTCCTCCCGTGCTCGATGACCTCGGTCTCGCGGCGAGCTTGGAAAGCCTCGTGCGCTCGGTCCCCACCGAGGAGGTCAGCATCCAGGTGGACGCTGCTCCCTGCGAGCTGCCCGAGCACCTGGAGACCGCCATCTACCGCATCGCCCAGGAGGCCCTGCAGAACATCGTGAAGCACGCCGGCGCCAGCGAGGCGCTGCTGCGGCTGCGCGAGACCGACCTCGGCGTGGTCCTCGAGGTGAGCGACGACGGTCACGGCTTCGACGTCCGCACGCTGCCGAGCGGTGGTGGTCGGCCGGTGGGCTATGGCCTGTCGGGCATGCACGAGCGCGCCGAGCTGGTGGGCGCGCACCTGCACATCGACACCGCCCCCGGGGCTGGGACCCGCCTGACGCTGACCGTGCCGCGAAACGGTGCGGCTGAGGGCTGAACGACGGAGCGGAGCCGGGTCCCGACATGCACCGGCACGCGCGCCCCGCAGGGCCACGCGTGCCGGTGAGCGAGCGAGCGTGCCGGCGTCAGACGCCAGCGGGCTGGGACTGCTCCATGTCCTTGGAGTAGGCCGCGTCGCGGGCCGCGGCGTTGAGCCGGGCGCGTGTCGCCAAGACGTTCTGGGCGGCGTCGACGTTGTCGTCCTTGCCGCCCCACGTCTCCAGCACCGGCTCCTGCAGCGCCCGGGCGTAGGAGAAGGTCAGCTGCCACGGCTGCGGGCCGCGGGCGTTGAGGGCCTGCAGGTGCTCGGTGGCCGAGTAGACGCCCTGGCCGCCGGAGAGGAAGGCGACGCCGGGCACCGCCGCGGGCACGGCGCGGTGCAGCACGCGCAGCGTGCGGTCCACGACCTCGTCGACGCCTGCCTGGTTGGGGTGTTGGGTGCCGGAGAGCACCATGTTGGGCTTGAGCACCGTCGCCTCGAGGCGGACGTTCTGCTCAGCCAGCTGGGCGTAGACGGCGCGGAGGGTGGCCACCGACACCTCCTCACAGCGGTCGGCGCTGTGATCGCCGTCGATGAGCACCTCGGGCTCGACGATCGGCACGACGCCGGCTTCCTGGCACAGGGCCGCGTAGCGGGCGAGGGCGTGGGCGTTGGCGTTGATGCACTGCCAGGTGGGCTTGGCGTCGCCCTCGATGGCGATCACCGCGCGCCACTTGGCAAAGCGCGCGCCCATGCCGACGTACTCCTCGAGGCGCTCGCGCAGCCCGTCGAGGCCCTCGGTCACCTTCTCGCCGCTCGAGCCGGCCAGCGGCTTGGCGCCGCTGTCGACCTTGATCCCCGGCATGATGTTGTTCTTCTCGGCGACCTGGGGCAGGGGCGTGCCCTCCTGGTCGGTCTGGCGGAACGTCTCGTCGTACAGGATGACGCCGCTGATGTAGTCGCCCAGGCCCGGCGTGGTGAGCAACAGCTGCCGGTACTGGCGCCGGACGTCCGAGCTGGACTCGATGCCGTGGGCTTCGAGTCGCTTGGTCGCCGTGCTGTTGCTCTCGTCGGCGGCCAGAACGCCCTGGCCGGGGGCTACCATCGCGCGCGCCGTCGCGTCGAGGTCGTGTGCCGTCATGGGGCATTCCTCCTTGTGGATCCTCGGATGCGAGTCCACGCGATTCGCGTCGGCTTGTGCTTCCCCGCGGGACGCTATCCGGTCGCCGCGGATTGTTCCCTCCCCGTCGAGTGGGAGCTCGGGGGGATTTCAAACTCACCGAGATCCAGCACGTGCTCGACGAACCGCGACGGGGTGGCCGGCGGCCCATCGGTGTGGGCCACGAGATGCCATTTGCGTCGCAACGGAGTGCCCGGGACATCGAGCACCATGACGCGGCCCTCGTCGATCTCGCGAGCCACGGCATCTCGCGACACCAGCGTAACGCCCAGCCCGGCGGCGACGCCCTCGCGAATCGCGACGTTCGAGCCGACGGTCAAGGTGCGCGGGTTCGCCTCCAGCTGCTCGATGAACCCCTCGGTGGTGACGCGTGTGCCGGAGCCGTCCTCGCGCAACAGCCACGTCTGGTGGCGCAGCCATCCCTGCGGATCGGCCGGATCGGGCACCTGGCCATCCGGTGGGCCGATCACCACCAGGTCGTTGTGGCGCGTCGCCAGGGTGAGCGTGTCGTCGACGCCCGAGGGGCGCCCGCTGATCACCAGGTCGACCTCGCGGCGGTCCAACAGCGCCGCGACGCGGTCGCGGTTGCCCACTTCTAGCGAGAGGGTCGCCTGCGGGTAGCGGGCCCGGAAGCTGGCCAGCAACCGGGGGGCGAGCTGCTCGCCCGCGGTGGTGACGGCGGCGAGCCGCACCGGCCCGGTGCCGGGCTCGGGGTCGCCGAGAGCAGCCACGTGGGCGGTCTCCAACAGCCCGAGGGCGCGCCGCACGTAGGTGGCGTACGCCTCGCCGCTGGCGGTCAGGCGAACACCCCGGCCGTGCGGGGTCACCAGCCGGACGCCCAGCGAGCGCTGCAGCGCCGCCAGAGCCGCCGACACCGCCGACTGGGTGACGTTGAGCCGCTCGGCCGCCGCGCGCACCGAGCCGGCATCGGCCACTGCCAGGAACGTGTGCAGCTGTGTCAGGGTCACAGGGCCGTCTCCTCTCCCGCCCGTGGTCGTGGTCCCACCGGATCGAACGTGGGGGCGGGGGTCGCGGTGGCGTTCAGGTGTGAGTCTATCTTTATGTATGGAAGAAAATTCTCAATAGACAACACAAGAGACGGGGTGCATCCTGCAGGTAGTCCGAAAGAGGCCGCCCGTCGAACAACCGGCTGGTGGCACGGCTCGGTGACGAGGAGGCAACTGATGCCACAGGCAGACGTGGAGAACCGCTGGGACCCAGGGGTCATCCCCTACGCGCAGATGGGCTACTACGAGCCCGACTACACGCCGAAGGACACCGACGTGCTGTCGGCCTTCCGCGTCACGCCCCAGCCGGGGGTCCCGCCGGAGGAGGCCTCCGCGGCCGTGGCCGGCGAGTCCTCGACGGCCACCTGGACGGTGGTGTGGACCGACCGCCTGACCACCTACACCCACTACCAGGCCAAGTGCTACGACTACGAGAAGGTGCCGGGGACCGAGAACCAGTACATCGCCTACATCGCCCACGACATCGACCTGTTCGAGGAGGGGTCGATCGCCAACCTCACCTCCTCGATCATCGGCAACGTCTTCGGCTTCAAGGCCCTGAAGGCGCTGCGGCTCGAGGACATGCGGATCCCCACCCACTACATCAAGACGTTCCAGGGCCCGGCCCACGGCATCGTGATGGAGCGGGAGTACCTCAACAAGTTCGGCCGCCCGCTCCTGGGGTGCACCGTGAAGCCGAAGCTCGGCCTGTCGGCCAAGAACTACGGCCGGGTGGTCTACGAGGCCCTCAAGGGTGGGCTGGACTTCACCAAGGACGACGAGAACATCAACTCGCAGCCCTTCATGCGCTGGCGTGACCGCTACCTGCACGCGATGGAGGCGGTCGCGAAGGCCACCGCCGCGACCGGTGAGACCAAGGGCCACTACCTCAACGTGACCGCCGGCACCATGGAGGAGATGTACAAGCGCGCCGAGTTCGCCAAGGAGCTCGGCAGCATCATCATCATGATCGACCTGACGGTGGGCTACACCGCGATGCAGTCCATGGCCAAGTGGGCCCGCGACAACGGGATGATCCTGCACCTGCACCGCGCCGGCCACGCCACCTACACGCGCCAGAAGGACCACGGCGTCAACTTCCGCGTCATCGCCAAGTGGTGCCGCCTGGCGGGCGTGGACCACATCCACGCCGGGACCGCCGTCGGCAAGCTCGAGGGCGACCCGAACATGGTGCACGGCTACTACGAGACGTGTCGCCGGGGCTTCGTGCCGGCCGACCACCGCTACGGCATCTTCTTCGACCAGGACTGGGTGGGCATGCCCGGGACCATGCCGGTGGCCTCTGGCGGCATCCACGCCGGCCAGACCCACGACCTGCTGCACTACCTCGGCGAGGACTCGGTGCTGCAGTTCGGCGGAGGCACGATCGGCCACCCGATGGGCATCGCCGCCGGCGCCGAGGCCAACCGCGTGGCGGTCGAGGCCATGGTCAAGGCCCGCAACGAAGGGCGCGACTTCCACATGGAGGGCCAGAAGATCCTCGAGGCGGCCGCCAAGCACAGCCGGCCGCTGCAGGTCGCCCTCGACACGTGGGGCGCGGTCACCTTCGACTACGAGAACACCGACACCCCGGACCTCATCGCCACCCCGACCAGCTAGCGACCACGGCTGCCTCGCGCACGCGGCGAGGCTCGAGGGTCGCGAACAGTGGTCGCAAAGACGACAGCGGAGGAACACCATGCGCATCAAGCAGGGCACGTTCAGTCACCTGCCCGATCTCACCGACGAGGAGATCGAGCTGCAGATCAAGTACGCGTTGAGCCAGGGCTGGGCCATCGGGATCGAGTACACCGATGACCCCCACCCGCGCAACTTCCTGTGGGAGATGTGGGGCCTGCCCATGTTCGACGAGCACGACCCCAAGGTCATGATGTCGGAGATCAACTCCTGCCGGCAGACCTATCCGAACCACTACATCCGCGTGACGGCCTTCGACGCCTCGTACGGCCGGCAGACGATGGGCTTGGCGTTCCTCGTCCACCGTCCGCCCGAGGAGCCCGGCTTCCGCATGGTGCGGACCGAGCTGAACGACCGGCGAATCGCCTACACGCTCGAGCCGTATGCCACACAGGACCACCCCGAGGGTGAGCGCTACAGCCGTAACGGAGGCGGCCCTGCATGAGCGATGACGGTGCGCGGTCAGGCGGCGGCTTCGGGATGCCGGGACCCGGCTCTGAGGAGCCGGGCCCGGATCCCGACGCCGACGGCGGAGCGCAGAACGGAGAGCTCGAGACCCTGTCGCCCGACGGCACGCTGGACCTGTCGCAGATCAAACAGGATGCGGCGGCAGACGACGTCCTGCGACGTCTCGAGGAGGAACTGGTCGGCCTGAAGCCGGTCAAGACGCGCATCCGCGAGATCGCCTCGCTGCTCATCATCGACGGTGCCCGGCGACGCTTCGGCCTGGGGTCGTCCCGGCCGACGCTGCACATGTCGTTCACCGGCAGCCCGGGCACCGGCAAGACCACCGTGGCGATGCGCATGGCCGAGCTGCTGCACGGCCTCGGGTATCTGCGCAAGGGTCACCTGATCACCGTCAACCGCGAGGACATGGTCGGTGAGTACATCGGCCACACGGCTCCCAAGACCAAGCAGGTCCTGGCCCAGGCCATGGGTGGTGTGCTGTTCATCGACGAGGCCTACGGGTTGCATCGCGCCGAGAACGAGCGCGACTACGGCCAGGAGGCCATCGAGATCCTGCTGCAAGCGATGGAGAACTACCGCGACGACCTCGTCGTCATCTTCGCTGGCTACACCGGGCCCATGAAGCGGTTCTTCGCGACGAACCCGGGGCTTGGCAGCCGGGTGGCTCACCACATCGAGTTTCCCGATTACAGCACCGACGAGCTCGTCGCCATCGCGTACAAGATGCTCGATGAGGAGGCCTACCAGTTCACCGACGAGGCCGAGGCCGTGTTCCGTCACTACCTCGACGAGCGGCGGCAACAGCCCAACTTCGCGAACGCGCGCAGCGTGCGCAACGCGTTGGAGCGGGCGCGCCTGCGGCATGCCAACCGGCTCGTGAACCAGGGCGGACAGGTCAGCCGCGAGGACCTGATCACCTTGACCGCCGAGGAGTTCCGCCACAGCCGAGTGTTTGCCGGCTCGGAGGAGGACTCGGAGGACGGCGATGACGAGGCCGACGAGCAGCCGACCGTGACCAGCGATCAGGCTTGACCGTGATGTCGCCGCGGTTAACATGCCCGTCGCCACCTTGGCGGCTGACGCGCTAGGCTGCCGCCCACAACCAGGGTGGCTAGTCCCCTGCGCCGTTCGCAGTGGGCTGGCCCCCGCCAACCTCACCGATTGGTACGCCCGTCGCTCCCCCTCCCGGCGGGCTGTACGCAAAGGGGCCAACCCACCGCGTGCGGGCCGGTGGGTTGGCCCCTTCTCATTGCGCCGGCGGAATCCTTCCGCGCGTGTGATCGGCTGATGGAGCCGCTACCGCTTCGCTGCTTGAGCGGCTTATAGAGGGCCGCTACCGCTTCGCTGCTTGAGCGGCTTATACAGGGCCGCTACCGCTTCGCTGCTTGAGCGGCTAGGGCAGCGAGGGTTGCCGCGGT
>CAYQMQ010000033.1:0-13631 GCA_964418395.1 uncultured Actinomycetota bacterium | reverse complement strand
CCTCAAACAGGCCCCCGGGGTGTTCCACCAAACGGTGACCGCGAACGCGGCGGCGCGTTCGGGCCGCCTCGCCATCGAGCTCAGCCACGGTGTCTGGGGCATCGGGTGGTTCGAGCTCGGTCACGCGGGCCACGGCTCGTACGCCGCGGCGCAGGATGCGTGCCAAGCGGAGGTAGGTCAGCAAGGGCAGGCCGATCAACCCGATCCCGAGCCCACCGATCACCACCGAGAACACGGTCAGTTGGGACTCTTGGCCGGGGGCGAGCTGACCGGTGAACGCGAACCGGCTGACGCCCCACAGCGTGACCGCACCTACCGCGATCACCACCAAGGCGGGCGCGTTCAACAGGCTGTGTTCCAGCAACGCCCAGCGCGGCACAGGCCGTGGCGGATCGGGCGTCGCGTTGATCGCCTCGCGCACCAGGTTGTCGAGCTGCGCGGCGTCCACTGGGCGGGCTCCGGGTTGGGACGGCGGGAAGGAACGGGTGGGGACGGCGGGAAGGGACCGGGACGGTGGCACGCGGGTGAGAACGGACGGATCGGGGAGTATGGTCGCGTCATGAATCTTCCGCTGCACGGCGAGAACGCGGCGCCGACACATTTCGAACCCGAACCGACCGAGGCGCTCACCGCGCTCGACGTGGCGATGAGCGCCTCGGGCGATGAACGCGACCGGCTGTTGCGCGACGCGGTGGCCTCTCACCCCACCCTGCTGGACGGCTGGGCTCGCCTGGCCGAGCACGCGCTGGCCCAGCAGCGCAGCGTGGACGCCTATGCCTACGCTCGGGTCGGCTATCACCGCGGGCTGGACCGGGCGCGGCAGTCGGGGTGGCCCGGCCACGGCCCCGTCCCGGCCGACCATCCGCCGAACCAGGGGTTCGTGCGCAGCGTCTGGATGCTGGGGCAGGCGGCGGCGGCGATCGGCGAGGACGCCGAAGCGCAGCGATGTGTGGCGCTGGTCGCCGACTTGGACCCCGACGACGCGCTCGGAGTTCGGTGATGCAGCCGGCTGCGGAGGCGCGCGACGGCACGTGGACGGTCGGCGACGCCGGCGAAGTCGACTTCCAGGTTCGCAACGGGGCGCTGCAGATCGGCGACGTGCGCGAGTATCCCGGCTGGATCCACACGCTGCGGCGCGTCGAGGACGACGCCCTCGAGGTGGAGTTCATCGGCGGCGGCATCACCTGGGAGTTCACCGCCCACTATCACCGCAACGTGCTGCGCGTGGCCCAGTCGAAATCGATCGATCTGGCCGAGCCGGGGCGCTACCAGATCGGGTCGGCCGGCGAGGTCGAGGTCGCCGTGGCCGATGGCGCCCCGCAGCTCGAGGACGTCTCGCCGGCCGAGGACTGGGAGGTCTCGGTCGACGACGCCGACCCGGCCGAGCTGACGGCAACGTTCTCGCACCAGCCGGTGGTGTGGACGTTCGCCGCCCGAGTGGAAGCCGGACAGCTCCAAGTTGACGTGGGCTACGAGGTGGCCAGCACCGTTCCGCCAGACGTGAACTGCTGAGCTCGGCGTCGTTGCGGGTGAACGGCTCGCCTGCGCAGGCTCGCCTGCGCAGGCGGCTCCCGTCAGCGGATGGCCACCTCGACGCAGGTGACGCCCTTCGGTCCGACGGTCGCCGAATGGCCGGTGCCGGGGGCCAGGTCGAGGCGGTCGCCGGGAGCGAGGTCGACGTCGCCGTCGTCGGTGTGGAACGTGATGCCGCCCTCGACGCACACCAGGTGCTTGCGGTAGTCGTGCGCGTGGGTGCCGTAGCGGTCACCGGGACCGTTCGACCAGCTGGAGGGGCGGCCGTGCTCGGCGAGCTCGGTTTCGAGCTCGGCGACCGATGGGGGCATGTCGCCGTCGAAGGGGATGTGTCGCGCGCGCATCGCTTCCTCCTGTTCACAGCCCCTGAGGAGAGGGGTGGCGGCCGGCCGGCGGAGCCGTCACGGCAGCGTCCAGTCGATCGGCTCGGCGCCCTGGGCTTGCAGCAGCTCGTTGGTGCGGGTGAACGGCCGAGAGCCAAAGAAGCCGTGGCGGGCCGACATCGGGCTGGGATGGGGGCTTTGCACGGTCGGGACGTCGCCGAGCTTGGGGGTGAGGTTGCGGGCGTCGCGGCCCCACAGGATCGCCACGAGCGGTTGGTCGCGGGCCACGAGCGCGTGGATGGCCTGCTCGGTGACCTCCTCCCATCCGAGTCCGCGGTGGGAGGCGGGCTTGCCGGCCTCCACCGTCAGCACGCGGTTGAGCAGCATCACCCCTCGCCGGGCCCATGGGCGGAGGTCGCCGGTCGACGGCGCCGGCAGACCGAGGTCGTCGGTGTATTCGGCGAAGATGTTGCGCAGGCTGGCCGGCAGCGGCTGCACGTCCGGGGCCACCGAGAAGCTCAACCCGATCGGGTGGCCCGGCGTGGGATAGGGATCCTGGCCGACGATGAGCACCCGGACCGACTCGAGCGGCTCGGCGAACGCCGCGAAGATCTTGTCGCCGGCCGGCAGGAATCGTCGGCCCTCGGCCTGCTCGGCGCGCAGGAAATCGCCGAGCGCGTGGATACGGTCGCGAACCGGCTCGAGCGCCTCGGCCCAGCCGGGCCCCACAACCTGGGAGAGGTCACGCCGCTCGCCGGTCTGCGACTCGGCAGCGCCCAGCTCGCCAGCGGCCGGGTCAGCGGTGTTCGGCTCGGCGGCGTCCCCTTGCAGCAGGTCGGGCTGGGCTCGAGCCGCGGCCGGACCGGCGGCCGGTGGCTGGGCGGGGTCGCCAGGGGGCGGCATGGCAGGCGCTCGCGGAGTCGGCGGACCGTCGGGCGGCCCCCGTCGCGGCCACCAGCGCCGCGACGGCGGCGTCACCGTGCAGGCTACGATGCCCGGGCCCTCCACTCCACCCGGTCGGTGGCACCGGGCCATCGACCGCAGGCCGCTATCAGAGAGGAGACTCAGCATGCGCTGCATCCAGGTGGACCGCACCGGCGGCCCCGAGGTCCTCGAGCTGGTCGAGCGACCCGACCCCGAGCCGAGCCCCGGTCAGGTCGTGGTGCGCGTGCGGGCGGCGGGCCTCAACTTCATCGACACCTATCAGCGCAGCGGCGCCTATCGCCTGGACCTGCCGTTCGTCCCGGGGTTGGAGGCGGCCGGCACGATCGAGGCGATCGGTGAGGGTGTCGAGGGGCTCGAGGTGGGCGACCGGGTGGCGTTCGCCCAGGTGCCGGGCGCCTACGCCGAACTCGTCGCCGCGCCCGCCGACAAGCTCGTGCCGGTGCCGGACGAGGTCGACGATCGCACGGCGGCGGCGGTGATGCTGCAGGGCATGACCGCCCACTATCTGGCTGGCAGCACCGTTCGCCTGGCTTCGGGCTCCACGGCGGTGGTGTTGGCGGCCGCCGGCGGGGTGGGGCGGCTGCTGGTGCAGATCGCCAAGCAGTACGACGCGATGGTGCTGGCGGCGACCTCGACCGCCGAGAAGGCCGAGCTGGCCCGGTCGGCCGGCGCCGACGAGGTGATCCGCTATCGCGACGTCGACCTCGTCGAGGCGGTGCGCGCCGCCACCGACGGTGTCGGCGTGGACGTGGTCTACGACTCGGTGGGAGCCGACACCTTCGCCGCGAGCCTGGACTGCCTGCGCCCGCGGGGCATGCTGGTGCTGTACGGGCAGGCCAGCGGACCGGTCGAGCCGGTGGACCCCCAGGTGCTGGCCGCCAAGGGCTCGCTGTATCTGACGCGGCCCACGCTGGCGCACTACATCGCCGACCACGGCGAGCTCACCTGGCGCGCCAGCGAGCTGTTCGAAGATGTGGTCAAGCAACGCCTCGAGGTGCGCATCGACCGGGCGTGGCCGCTGGCCGAGGCCGCCGAGGCCCACCGTTACCTCGAGGGGGGCAACACCACCGGCAAGGTATTGTTGGAGCCATGACCAGCCTCGGCGATCCACGGCCCCGGGTGACGGTCGGCATGGCCGAGTTCGACGCGCGCCTCCGCGAGGTGCCCGCTGGCGGCTGGGACGATCCCACTCCGTGTGCGGAGTGGGCGGTGCGCGACCTCGTCGGCCACGTGGTGTACGAGTGTCGATGGACCCCCCACCTGCTGGATGGCGAGACGCTCGAACAGGTCGGCGACCGCTACGACGGGGACCTGCTGGGCAACGACCCGATCAACGCCTGGACCGACGCGGCCGGTGCGGCCGCGGCGGCTGCCGCCGCGGCGCCGCTGGACGGCACGGTCCACGCGACCTTCGGCACCATCTCCGCGGGTTTCTACCTGTGGCAGCTGACCGCCGAGTTCGTGGTGCACGCCTGGGACCTGGCTCGCGCGGTCGGCGGCGACGAGGAGCTTGACGCCGGCTTGGTCGACGACCTCACCGCATGGTTCGCCGACTACGAGTCGTACTACCGCAACGACTTGTGCGTGGTGGGCGAGCGGCCGGACGTGCCCGAGGGCGCCGGCTTGCAGACCAAGCTGCTCGCCAGCTTCGGCCGCCGGGTGTGACCGGGCGCGGTCAGCGGCAGCTGCCGAAGCCGGTGTCGGTGTACGGCCCGCCGCCGTGGCCGCTGTCGGCCAGCCGCTGGAACTCCCAGCGATAGCTTGCCGGACGCAACTCCAGGTTGAGCACGCCGAAGTGGCGACGGGTCCGCGTCACGGTCAGCGGATGCGCTGACGGGGTGAACGGGCGGAGGTCCTTGCCGCCGGTGCCGACCACGAAGGAACGGAATCCGGCGTCCGGATCGGCAGCGCCGCCAGGGGTGGCCCGGCGCAGCCGCTCGTAGTTGTGGGCGTGGCTGGCGAGCACCACGTCCACGCCGCCGTCACGCAGCGTCTGCAGCAGTCCTCGCAGCTGCGGGGTCGACCCGTGCGCCGCACCCGAGCTGAACGGGGGGTGGTGCATCATCGCCAGCTGACAGCTCGCGGTGCTGGCGGCGAGGCGCTGCTCCACCCACTGCTGTTGCGCGGAGCCGTCGCGGCAGCCGTCGTGGGCGTGGCAGTTGGTGTCCAGCGCCAGCACCTGCCAGCCGCCGATCTCCCGTTCGTAGTAGCCGTGGCCGGGTCGGCCGGCCCGTCCGTCGAAGTAGGCGAAGTAGTCCGCGGCACCGCCGCCGGCGGAGTACTCGTGGTTGCCCACCACGGGATAAGTCCGGTCCTTCAGCCTGCCCCACGAGGGGTCGTAGACAGCGTGCAGGTTCTCGGTGGTGGCCCGCTCGTACTGCAGGTCGCCCAGCGGGAACACGGCGTCGGCGTCCTCGGCGAGCGCGGCGGTGTCCACATGGCGGCACGCGGACACGCTGCCGTGACGTGGGTCGGCCGGGTCACAGGCGATGTCGCCGGCGGCGGCCACACGGGGGCCGGTGCGGCCCTGGTCGGCGATCAGCGCGGCGAGGTCTCGCCCGGTGCCAAGGCTGACGGCCCCCGTGCCCCCCACGAGCGTGGCCTCGCGAATCCCCGAGCCCATGAGCCACCGCTGGGCGGCCGGGGAGCGATCGAGGTCCACGCCGTCGACCAGCAGCAGGGACTGGCCCGCCTGGGCGGCCGCCGGTCCGGCCGCCAGCGCGTCAGGCCAGTTGCGGCCGGTCACCAGCCACACGGCGGTCCGGTCCAGGCCGGCGTCGGCACTGTCGGCCAGAGCCTCCACCGACGTGCCGTAGCGCGTCGAACCGGCGACGCGGCTCACGTCCAGCCCGCGCTCCCGCAGCGACCCCACCACCGCGTCCGACACCGCCGCGCGCCCACCGACGATCCGCACGTGGGAGATGCCCAGTTCGTCGAGAACGCCGGCCGTGGTGCCGGCGAGCTCGTGGCCGGGGGTCAGCAGCACCGGCTGGTGCTGGCGGGCGGCCAGACCGGACACGGCCACGGCGTCCGGCCATCCGCGACCGGGGTCGGGGTGTTGGCCTTCCACGAGGTAGACCGACGACAGGTCGGCGTCACCGAGCTCGCGGGCGACCTCCGCGGCGGTCTCGAAGCGCGTGGTGCCGGCGAGACGGACCGCGGGGACACCCAGCTCCTCGAGGCGGCGCATCACGCTGGCCGAAACCGCCTCGGGCCCGCCGAGGACCGTGACCTCGTCCGGATCGAGGCGCTCGATCTCCTCGGCCACCTCGGGGGAGAGGCTGTCCCCGTTGGTCAACAGGACTGGGCCGCCCTTGGCACCAGCCAGTGCCGAGCCCGCCAACGCATCGGCGTAGTCCTCGGCGGTGGCAAGCACCACGTGGACAGCCCCCGACGGCCACGCCGCCTGGGACACCGACACAGCAGTGGCGATCCGGTCGACGCCGGCCAAGCGGCGAGTCGCCTCGGACTCGGACGACAGCCGGTCTGCCGCGGCCGGACTGGCGATGGCGCCGCCGCTGACCACCAGCAGGGAGGCCGCGACCGCGGTCACCAACAACGCGCAGAGCTTGTCCATCGTGGATCCTTGATCGACGTCCACCATGGGATCTGAATCACCACACGGTACTCATGGCCGGGCATCGCGCACACTGCGGGTGCCACCGATCACGGAGGATGCGCTTGGACACCCGCGACGTGCTCGCCGACGCCTACGGCCGGATCCGGCAGACGGCGCATCGGGCGGCCGGCGGCCTCGACGCCGCCGGCCTCGCCTTCCGGCCCGATCCCGGCGCCAACTCCATCGCCTGGCTGGTGTGGCATCTCACCCGGATCCAGGACGACCACATCGCCGACATCGCCGGCCACGACCAAACGTGGATCGACCAGGGATGGCACCAGTGGCTCGGGTTGCCGCTCGAAGCGACCGACACCGGCTTCGGCCACACCGCCGAGCAGGTGGACCTGGTCCGGCCGGACAGCCCCGACCTCCTCCTCGCCTATCACGACGCCGTGACCGAGCGGACCCTGACGTATCTGGCCACGGTCGAGCCAGGCGAGCTCGCCCGCGTGGTCGACGCCTCCTACGACCCGCCCACCACGGTCGGCGTCCGGCTGGTCAGCGTGCTCAGCGACAACCTGCAGCACGCGGGCCAGGCCCGCTACGTGCGCGGCATCCTCGACCGTCGCCGCTGAGGGGACGCGCCTCTATGCTCTCTCCCGCCAACGAGGCCCGGGAGCCCACACGATGAGCGAGCGAGTGCCCCATCTGACCTCGCGCCTGCAAGGCTTCGGAACCACGGTCTTCGCCGAGATGACCGCCCTGGCCACGGCGCACGAGGCGGTCAACCTGGGCCAGGGCTTTCCGGACGTCGACCCGCCCCAAGCGGTCACCGACGCCGCGGTCGCCGCGATCCGCGCCGGTCACAACCAGTACGCCCCCGGCAGCGGCGTGCCGGCGCTGCGCACCGCGATCGGCGCCCACCGCGAGCGCTTCCACGGCCAGGCCTACGATCCCGACACCGAGATCACCGTCACCGCCGGGGCCACCGAGGCGATGTGCGCCGCGCTGCAGTCGCTGTGCGAGGTCGGCGACGACATCGTGTTGTTCGAGCCCGCCTACGACGCCTACCTCGCCGGCACCCGCATGGCGGGGGCGGTCCCGCGCGCGGTCACCCTCCGCCCGCCCGACTTCCGGGTGGACGCCGACGAGCTCGCCGCGGCCGTGGGACCCCGCACGCGGGCGGTGGTGGTGAACTCGCCGCACAACCCCACTGGGGCGGTGTTCGACGAGGCCGAGCTCGACGCGATCGCGGCCGTGTGCCGCGACCACGACCTGCTGGCGATCACCGACGAGGTCTACGAGCACCTCGTGTACTCGGGCCCGCACCGCTCGCTGGCCAGCCGCGAGGGGATGCGCGACCGCACCGTGGTGATCTCCTCGGCCGCCAAGACGTTCTCGGCCACGGGATGGAAGGTCGGCTGGGTGTGCGCCCCGCCGCCGCTGACCACCGCGGTGCGCACCGCCAAGCAGTTCATGACCTTCACCAACGCCACCCCGTTCCAGCACGCGATCGCCGAGGGCCTCGCGCTCGACGACGACTTCTTCACGGCCCTGGCGGCCTCCCACCGCGAACGCCGCGATCAGCTGGCCGCCGGCCTTGCCGAGGCGGGCTTCACGGTGCTGGACAGCCACGGCTCGTACTTCGTGCTCGCCGACGTGCGGGCGCTGGGCTACGACGACGACGTGGCCTTCTGTCGAGCGCTTCCCGCCAAGGTCGGCGTGGCGGCGGTGCCGTGCTCCGGGTTCTATCTGGACCCGCGGCGCGGTCAGGGCCTGGTGCGCTTCGCGTTCTGCAAGCGCCCCGAGGCCATCGAGGAGGGAGTCAGGCGCCTGTGCACCGCGTTCGCGTGAACGATCGCTTTCCGGGATGCTGCTGCACGCGCTCGGGTTGATCGCGGGGCTGGCCCTGCTGGTGGCCGGCGCGGAGGGGCTCGTGCGCGGCGCCTCCCGCTTGGCTCTCGCCGCGCGCATCTCCCCGGTGGTCATCGGCCTGACGGTGGTCGCGTTCGGCACCAGCGCCCCGGAGTTGGCGGTCAGCGTGGGCGGAGCGTTGGCCGGGACCCCGGACGTGGCCGTCGGCAACGTCCTCGGCTCCAACGTGTTCAACGTGCTCGCCATCCTGGGGGTGGCGGCCATGGCCGGCGGGCTCGCCGCGCACCAGCGGATCGTGCGCCTGGACGTGCCGCTGGTGATCGTGGCCACCGGCCTCGCCTGGCTCCTCGCCGCCGACGGGCACCTGGGCCGCGCGGACGGGGTGGGGCTCGTGCTCGGGCTCGTGGCCTACACGGTGTGGTCCTACCGGGTCGCCCGACGGGAACCGCCCGAGATCGCCGCCGAGTACGCCGGGGCGGCCGGCGGGAACACCGCTGCCCCGCCCTCCCGGCCGTGGCGCGCAGCCCTGTTCGTCGTGGCGGGGCTGGCCGCGCTGGTGGCCGGCGCGCAGCTGTTCGTCGCCGCTGCGACCGGCATCGCGGCAGCGGTGGGCGTATCCGATCTCGTGGTGGGACTCACGGTGGTGGCAGCCGGGACATCGCTGCCGGAGCTTGCCACCTCGGTGCTCGCGGCCGTACGTGGCGAACGCGACATCGCAGTGGGAAACGTCGTCGGCTCCAACCTGTTCAACCTCACCGGCGTCCTGGGAGGCGCCGCGGTCGCGGCGCCGGACGGCCTCCGGGTGGCCGGCGACGTGCTCGCCGGCGCGTTCCCGGTGACGCTCCTGGCCATGTTCGTGGCCCTGCCCGCGCTGGCCACCGGGCTCGTGGTGGACCGTTGGGAAGGCGGGCTGCTGGCGGTGGCCTACGTCGCCTATGTCGTCAGCATCGTCTTGACCGGCATCGGCAGCCGGGCGGCGCCTGCCGTGAACGTCGCGTTGCTGCTCGGTCTCGCCGTGATCGCGGCGGTGCTGGTCGCCGTCGGCCTCATCCGCCGAGGGTGAGCGCCGCCCGGAGGTTGTTGCCCACCACCATCCACGTGACCGCGGTGGCCATCACCAAATAGACGGCGTAGGTGCGGGCGCGGGCCCGGTACCAACGGTCGCCGCGCCGCAGCCAGCGGCTGGAGTGGTCAGCGGGCAAGCGGAAGAAGATGTAGCCCCGAAGGCTGACGCGGGCCAGCAACCACACCAACAGCACGCCCACGGCCACGCGCATGACCAACACCGTCTCGAGGCCGTAGAACGCCATCGCCTCGCGCATGATCGGGTTGGCTTCGCGGGTCATCCCGTCCGCGTCGAGCACGAACCAGGTGGTCAGCGCGTCGCCGAGCGCTGCCAGCGCGTAGGCGAGCACGAGCGCCCCGAGAAGGGTGCGGTGGCCGAAGTGCAGTCCGCTGCCGTCAGCCGGCGCCGCGGTGCGGGCGCGTTCGTCGGCGGCCAGATCGACGACGGTCTCGTGGCGGACGTGCGCGGTCTGCGACACCTTCGGCTCCCGTGGTAGCTCGTCGGCCGTGCGCAGCCGACCTCGGAACCCGTTCCGGGCTGGCCGGGATCCTACGCGTCGCGGGCCCTGTGACAGGTCAACGAGGCTTCGGGACGAGGGTGACGCAACGCCGCGGACTACGGGGTGAAATGGATGGCGAGCATGGCCACGTCGTCACGCTGACCGTCCTGCCATCCCTCCACGGTGGCGTGGACGTGGGCGAGGACCGACTCGGCGCTCTCTCCCGGCACGTGGCGAAGCGCCGAGATGATCCCCTCTGTTCCGAACATCCTCCCGCCCTGTCGGGCTTCGCTCAACCCGTCGGTGTACAGCATCAGCATGTCGCCGGGGTGCAGGGTCGCCGTCGTCCGCTCGAAGGCGGGCTCGTCGAAGGCGCCGACCAGCATGCCGTCACCGTCGATCTCCTCGACGGAGCCGCTGGCGCGCACCAGCAGGGCCGGTGGGTGACCGGCCGAGGCCAGCACCGCCTCCGCCTGACGGGAGCCGGGCCGAAGTTGGACGCACAGCGCCGTGCAAAAGCTCTCGCTGGGGTCCTGGCGCAGCAGCGCGTCGTTGAGCACCCCGAGCACGTAGGCGGGGTCGGCATCTTGCAGCGCGGCGCTGCGCACCGTGTGACGCGCCAACGACGACAGCGACGCCGCCTGCACGCCCTTGCCGCACACGTCGCCGAGCACCACCACCCAGCCCTGCGGCGTGTCGATCACGTCGTAGAAATCGCCCCCGATGTCGACATCGTCGGCCGTGTCGTACACCGCCGCCAGGTCCAAACCGGGTGGGTCCGGTAGCCGCGGCGGCAGCAACGCCTGCTGCAGCGTCCTCGCCACGCGGTCACGTTCGGCGTACAGCACGGCGTTGTCCACCGCGGTCGCTGCCCGCTGGGCCAGATCCTGCAACAGCTCGAGGTCCTCGTCGCGGTAGTGACGCTCCGACTCCGACTGCGCCAACGTCAGCACACCCAGCACGCGGCCACGAGCGACGAGCGGGACAGCCACCAGCGACACCGGCGCCAAATCGCGCATCAGCGCCAAGTGCTCGTCGTCGTGGGCCACCGACGCCAACAGATCGTCGGTGACTTCCCCGAGCAGCTCGGGCTCGCCGGTGCGGGCCACCCTGCCGGGCCCGTGCTGGTCGGCATAGCCGTAGCGGTCCCGCAGCTCGCGCACCTGGGGGATCTTGGCCGGGTCGGTGTGGGCCACCGCCGCCGGCCGCAGCTGCCCGCCTTCGAACAGCTCGATCGTGCACCAGTCGGCCAGCTGCGGCACCGTCAGGTCAGCCAGCTGCTGCAGCGTCTCCTCGACGTCCAGCGAGCGACCCAGGACGGTGCTGGCCTCGGCCAGGAACGCCAGTCGCTGTCGGGCGTTCTGCTCCGCGGGCAGCGCATCACTGAGGCGATCCCACAGCCCCCGGGTCCCGCGGTCGCCGGGAAAATCTCCCGCCTGCTCATGCTCCACAGAAGGCTCGTCCCACGAGGTTCCCATCAAACCACCTTCATCCGTCCGCGAGGTTTGGAGACGGATCCCGTGGCCTCAGGGGCGGGGACAGGGCCCGTTAAGCCGACGAACAATTAACTCTAGCCGCTGGGGCGAAGGCGGTCAACGCCGAATGCCGGATTTGCCTGACCGGTCGCGGGCGCGCTACCGAAGCACCCCCTTACCTTGTGGGCGCGGCCGGTGCGACCGTGATCGGCCGCCTTCAGCCGGGCGCGCGGCAGGTGCGTGGGCGTCAGTCGGCCAGCTCGAGCGCGCGGTCGATCACGCGCGCGGCGGTGTCGCGCAGCCGTTCGTTGTGGCTGCGGCTGTGACGGCGCAGCCGCTCGAACGCCTCCATCGCGGTGATCCCGTGTCGCTCGGCAAGGTGGCCCTTGGCCTGTTCGATCAGGACCCGGCTTTCGAGGGCCTGCTGCAGCTGCCGGGCGGTGCGGTGCAGCGAGTCGAGCATCTGCTGTTGATGTGCCTGTGAGCCGGCCACGTCCGCCAGGCGCTGTCCGGCCGCCAGGTCGCGGACGTCCGGATCGGCGGTGTTGAGCTCCCAACAGGCGCTGACCACCCCGACGACCTTGCCGTCAACGCGCAGCGGCAAACCGGTGACCACCGCGGAGCGGTCGTCGCTCAAGCCCACGTCGGGATAGCGTACGCGGGTCTCGCTGGGGTGGAGAGCCACCACCGGCTGGCCGATGATGATGGCGTCGGTGGCCGGCACCCGCGCGGACATGGGCAGGTTGTCGGAGGTGGTCAACCACTCGGCGGGCATGCCGACGGCGGCGACCACCTCCAGCGTTCCCTGGTCGTGGTCCAGCAGCGACAGCGCGGCCGCGCTGGCACCGAGCCCGGGCAGGCCGCGTTCGATCAGCACGTGGCCGACGCCCTCGAGGCTGGCCGAACGAGCGAGGTCGTGCACGAGCTGTTCGACCAGCACCAGCCGGTCTTTGCTCAGGTCACGGGTCGAGCACTGCTCGAGCGCCTCGCCGTCGAGCTCCTCCCACGAGGGCGTCGGTGCGTCATCCATCACCACTCCGGCTTGGTCTCAGCCGCACAGGCCGGACCCGACGCTACCCAGCAGCGCCGGGGCCGGAACATCGCCGTTTCGCTGTGTTGCGGCTGGGCGGTGGCCGGTTGGCCCCGTCGAGGGGCCAGTACGCTCAGCCGACTTCGGCGTGGGCGGGTTCCAAGGCGAGGTCGAGGGCGTCGGCCACCTCCCCGACGAGGTGGATCGTCAGCGCCTCACGCACCTCGTCGGGGATGTCGTCGAGGTCGGGCGCGTTGCGCTCGGGGAGCACGACCTCGCGCAGACCGGCGCGGTGGGCGGCGAGCACCTTGGCGCGGATGCCGCCCACGGGCAAGACCTTGCCGGACAGGGTGACCTCACCGGTCATGCCGACGCCGGAGCGGACTCGCCGCCCCGTGAGGAGGCTGGTCAACGCCGCCGTCATCGCCACGCCCGCCGACGGCCCGTCCTTGGGAGTGGCCCCAGCGGGCACGTGGACGTGGAACGCGCGGTCGAAGCGCGCCCCGGCCAGGCCGAAGCGGTCGACGTGAGCCCGGACGTGGTCCAGCGCGATCGACGCCGATTCGCGCATCACGTCACCGAGCTGACCGGTCAGGGTCAGCCCCGCTTCCCCGTCGGCCACCGACGTCTCGACGAACAGCACCTCGCCGCCAACGCCGGTGACCGCCAGGCCGGTGGCCACACCCGGGTCGGTGACCTCCTCGCTGGTCTCGTGCTCGTAGCGGCGCGTGCCCAGCAGGTCGGCAACGTCGTCGGCATCGACGACGACCGGCGGGCTGACCTCGCCCGTGGCGATCCGCGTGGCGGTCTTACGGGCCAGGGTGGCCAGCTCGCGGGTCAAGCCGCGCACGCCTGCCTCGCGGGTGTACTCGCGGATCACCCGCTCGAGCGCCGCCTCGGTCACGTCCACCTCGTCGCGGCCCAGCCCGTGACGGTCAAGCTGCTCGGGCAGCAGGTGGCTGCGGCCGATCGCGGCCTTCTCGGTGTCGGTGTAGCCGTCGAGTTGGATGATCTCCATGCGGTCGCGCAGCGCCGGCGGGATCGTGTCCACCACGTTGCCGGTCGCCAGGAACAGCACGTCGGACAAGTCGAGGTCGGCTTCCAGGTAGTGGTCGTTGAAGGTGTGGTTCTGAGCGGGGTCCAGGACCTCGAGCAGGGCCGAGGAGGGGTCGCCGCGCCAGTCGGCGCCGACCTTGTCGACCTCGTCGAGCACCACCACCGGGTTCATCGTGCCGGCGTCGCGGATCGCCCGGGCGATGCGGCCCGGCTGGGAGCCGACGTACGTGCGGCGGTGCCCGCGGATCTCGGCCTCGTCGTGCACCCCGC
>CAYQMQ010000032.1:0-13672 GCA_964418395.1 uncultured Actinomycetota bacterium | reverse complement strand
CGTTCGCGGATTTGCAGTCCGCTGCCTGAACCACTCGGCTACGCGGCCATCGCGGAGCAGTCTATCAAGGCGGCGCCAGCCTCCCGATCAGGTGCGATGGCGACGCCACGCCACCCACGCACAGCCCGCCGTGAACCCCGCCCACGCCGCGACACCGGCCACCTTGGGCCACGACGGCCACGTGCCAGCCCGCGTGGGATCGATCCGGGCGAAGCGCCCAGAGCGGGTCATCAGCCCGGCGATGGTGTCGTCGGGCGACAAACGCGGCGCCCGCCGCGCCGCGGAGGTCGTGAGGTCGTCGATCGGGCGTGCGGACATCGTCGGCATCCTAGGCTTGCCGCTCGCAGCCAGCGAGGAGCGTACCCGCCGTGAACCAGCCCACCGGTGCCAGCGACCGCGCCCTGCACCGCGCCGGCACGGACGCGATCGCCGCCGCCGGCCTTGCCCAGCGCGCGGCTGAGCGCCTCGACGGCTCCGAGGCCGACGCGTTCCTCGCCCGCGCTCACCGCCACGGCCCGGACGCCTACGTGGCGCTGTCGCGCCTGTACGGCGGTCGTTGCGACGTCGACGCCCTGCTGGCGCAGCTGCTCGACGGCGGCCTGGACGCAGCGGCGCAGCGCTCCCCCGCCCTGCGCCGTCTCGACCGGGGCCGCGAGGCCGACCCGCAGTGGTTCCTTCGGGAACGGATGCTGGGGTATGTGTGCTACGCCGACCGCTTTGCCGGCGACCTGGCCGGGGTGGGTGACCGGCTGGACTACCTCGTCGAGCTGGGGGTCACCTACCTGCACCTCATGCCCCTGCTGGCCGCCCGTGAAGGCGACAACGACGGCGGCTACGCGGTCACCGACTTCCAGGCCGTCGACCCGCGGTTGGGCACCATGGCCGACCTCGAACGGCTCGCCGCCGAGCTGCGCGCCCGCGGCATCGCGCTGTGCGTCGACTTGGTCGTCAACCACACCGCCGCCGAGCACGAGTGGGCGCGCCGCGCCGCCGCCGGCGATCCCCGGTACCGCGACTACTACCTGACGTTCGCCGACCGGGCCGAGCCGGACGCTTTCGCGGCCACCCTGCCGGAGGTCTTTCCCGACACCGCTCCGGGGAACTTCACCTGGTCCGAAGAGCTCGCCGCGTGGGTGTGGACCACCTTCTACCCGTTCCAGTGGGATCTGAACTACGCCAACCCCGCCGTGTTCGCCGAGATGCTGCAGATCATCCTCGGCCTCGCCAACCGGGGGGTGGACGTGCTGCGCCTCGACGCGGTGCCGTTCACGTGGAAGCGCAAGGGCACCGATTGCCAGAACCAACCGGAGGCCCATTGGCTGCTGCAGGCGTGGCGGGCGCTGGCCCGCATCGCCGTGCCGGCGGTGGCGTTCAAGGCGGAGGCGATCGTCCCGCCCGGGCAGCTGGTGCAGTACCTCGGGGCCCACGACCGCCACGTGCCCGAGTGCGATCTCGCCTACCACAACCAGCTGATGGTGATGGGCTGGAGCGCCGTCGCCAGCCGCGACGCCCGGCTGCCCCGCGTGGCGCTCGGCCGGATGCGCTCGCCGCCGCCGGGCACCGGCTGGGTGACCTACGTACGCGGCCACGACGACATCGGGTGGGCGGTCGACGACGCTGACGCGGCAGCGGCCGGCGTGGACGGCCACGGCCACCGCCGCTTCCTCGCCGACTTCTACGCGGGACGCTTCCCGGGCTCGTTCGCCCGCGGGGCGATGTATCAGGAGAACTGGCAGACCGGCGACGCGCGCACCGCCGGCATGACCGCGGCGCTGTGCGGCATCACCCACGCGCGCGAGCTCGATGACCCCGGGCTGTTGGACCACGCCATCCGCCGCCATCTGCTGCTGCACGCCATCGCGTTCGGCTGGGGCGGGATCCCGCTGCTGTGGATGGGCGACGAGATCGCCCTGGGCAACCACGAGGCCTGGCACGGGGACCCTGGCGCCGGTGAGGACAGCCGGTGGCTGCACCGGCCGCCGATGGACTGGGAGGCCGCGGCCCGCCGCCACGATCCCGCGACCGTCGAAGGCCGGGTCTTCGCCGGGGTGCGGGCGCTTGCCGAGGCGCGGCGGCGCACGCCCGAGCTGCACGCGGTCGGCCCGACCACGCCCGTCGCGGTCGACGACGACCACGTGCTGGCCTGGCGCCGCGACCATCCCCGCCTGGGCTCGCTGCTGGGACTCGCCAACGTCGACGACCGGGACCGGTCAGTGGACGCCGCCGTGGTCTCCCACGTCAGCCGGGCCGGCGTGGTGGACGCGCTCGACGGCACCGACGGGACGCTGCGTCCGGGGGACGGCCGCCTGCCCGTCCCCCGCCTCACCGCTCGGTGGCTGGTGGCGGCGTAGGAGGGAGGTCACATGCGCTCGACCATCGCCTCGGCGAACTCGCTGGTGCGCACCTGGGTGGCGCCCTCCATCTGGCGGGCGAAGTCGTAGGTCACCACCTTGTCGGCGATGGCGGACTCCAGCCCCTTGACCACGAGGTCGGCGGCCTCGTCCCATCCGAGGCGGCGCAGCATCGTCTCGCCCGACAGGATCAACGAGCCGGGGTTGACCTTGTCCTGGCCGGCGTACTTCGGGGCCGTGCCGTGAGTGGCCTCGAAGATCGACACGCCGGTCTCGTAGTTGATGTTGCCGCCGGGGGCGATCCCGATGCCGCCGACCTGGGCGGCGAGCGCGTCGGAGATGTAGTCGCCGTTCAGGTTCATCGTGGCGATCACGTCGTGGTCCTCGGGGCGCAGCAGCACGAACTGCAGCATCGCGTCGGCGATCATGTCCTGGACCAGGATCCGGTCGCCGGGGTCGCCGCCGCAGTCGTCCCAGCCGACGGCCACGTCGCTGAACTCCTCGCGCACCAGCTCGTAGCCCCAGGTGCGGAAGGCGCCCTCGGTGTACTTCATGATGTTGCCCTTGTGCACCAGCGTCACCGACTTGCGCCCCTGGGCCACCGCGTAGTTGATCGCCGCGCGCACCAGGCGCTTGGTGCCGGTCTCGCTGATCGGCTTGATGCCGATCCCCGAGTCGGGGCGGATGTCCCAGCCGTAGGCGTCGGAGAAGAACTCCAGGGCCTTCTTGGCGTCCTCGCTGCCGGCCTCGAGCTCCATGCCGGCGTAGACGTCCTCGGTGTTCTCCCGAAAGATCACCATGTCGACCTTCTCGGGGTGCTTGACGGGGCTGGGCACCCCCTGGTACCAGCGCACCGGCCGCAGGCACACGTACAGGTCCAGGATCTGGCGCAGCGCCACGTTGAGGCTGCGAAAGCCCTCCCCCACCGGCGTGGTCAGCGGCCCCTTGATGCCGACCAGGTGCTGTCGGAACGCCTCCACCGTCTCGTCCGGCAGCCACTCCCCCGTCTCGGTGTGGGCCTTCTCGCCGGCGAGCACCTCCTTCCAGGCCACACGGCGCTGGCCGCCGTAGGCTTTGTCCACCGCCGCGTCGAACACCCGCTGAGCCGCCGCCCAGATGTCGGGGCCGATGCCGTCCCCCTCGATGTAGGGGATGATCGGCTCGTCGGGGACGTTGAGCCCGCCCGGCCCCTTGGTGATCACTTCAGCCACGTTGCCTGCCCCTTCGCTCGACTGCGCCGTTCGCCGCGAGCATAGCCGCGCACGCGCTCGCCATAGCTGCTCAGGCACCGAAGCGGTAGCGGCCTTGACGTCGATGTCGCCGCGCTGCTCACGGCGGCGTCGGCGAGCCCGCGCGGCTGACGCCGCCGCCGGCGACCACCCCCGCCACGAAGGTGATGAACGCCCCCTGCGGGCTGGGCCGTGGACGGCCGGTTTCGTAGACCAGCCACAGATGGCGGCGGACGGGGACACCCTCCAGCCGCACCGCGACGACCTGCTCGCCGGTGTGGGCGGCGACGGCCCGATGGCTGACCACGCCGATGCCCAACCCCGCTTGGACGGCCGAGACGACCGCCTGGGTGCTGCCGAGGCTGGCCGTGGACGAGCCGGCCGGCAGCTCGTGACCCGCGCGGGCCAGCGCCTCCATGAACGTGCGCTGGGTCCCCGAACCGTCCTCGCGCCAGATCAGGCGCTCACCGGCCAGCGCCGACAGCGGGATCGCCTGGTGGCCGGCCAAGGGGTGGGCGCCCGGCACCGCCAGCACGATCTCGTCGGGCACCACCGGCGTGTGGGTCAGCCGCTCGTCGGGGTTGGCCCGGCCGGCGAAGCCGACGTCGGCGCGGCGGTCGAGCACCGCCCCGGGCACCGCCGCGGAGTCGTGCACCTCCACTTCCACGCGCACGCCGGGGTGCAGCTCCGAGAAGCCGGCCACCAGCTGTGGCACCAGGTACTCACCAGGGGTGGTGGAGGCCAGGATCCGCACCACGCCGCGCAGCTCCGAGGCGCCCTCGCTGAGCTCGGCGCGCAGCGCGTCCTCGGCGCTCAACCGCTCGCGGGCGAACTGCGACACCCGCTCGCCGGCCGCCGTCAGCCGCATCCCCAGCGGATGGCGCTCCAGCAAGGGCGTGCCCAGATCGGCCTCCAGCCGCTGCACCTGACGCGACAGGGTGGGTTGCGACCGTCCGAGCCGGCGGGCGGCATCCGTCACGCTGCCGGTGTCGGCCACCGCCTGCAGGGCCACGAGATCCTCCGTGCGCATGCGGACATGCTAGATGCGCATAGCGACTTGACGAGCGATGCGCGAGACGGGTATCCATTGAGCCTTCGGACGGCTGTCTGCTCTGGGCGCTCGCGCGCGCCCGTCGGGCTGGTGAAAAGGGACTCGCATGCGGGCTGTGACACGGGTTGCCCTGATCTGTGCCGTGGGCGCGGTGCTGGCCGCCTGCGGCTCCGGCGACCAGGCGACCACCGAGGCCGAGCCCACCCTGCTGATCGGGGGCATCCCCGATCAGGACCGCTCGTTCCTGGAGGAACGGTTCGGCGCGGTGGCCGACCACCTGTCCGACGAGGTGGGCATCCCCGTGGCCTACCAGCCCTCGACCGACTACGCCGCGGTGGTCACCGCCTTCCACAACGGCGACGTGAAGCTGGGATGGTTCGGCGGCTTCACCGGCGTGCAGGCCAGATCGGCCGTGGACGGCGCCGAAGCGATCGCCCAGCGTGAACTCGACGCCGAGTTCCACTCGGTCATCATCGCCGCCTCCGAGCTCGGCGCCGAGTCGCTGAGCGACCTCACCGGCAACTCGTTCACGTTCGGCAGCGAGAGCTCCACCTCGGGCCACCTCATGCCACGTCACTACCTCGGCGAGGCCGGCATCAACCCGGACGAGGACTTCACCACCGTGGGCTACTCGGGCTCG
Source organism: uncultured Actinomycetota bacterium (assembly GCA_964418395.1). Lineage (GTDB taxonomy): Bacteria > Actinomycetota > Nitriliruptoria > Euzebyales > Egibacteraceae > QS-5-72-10. Next base: position 8,401 of record CAYQMQ010000032.1, on the reverse strand, counting down.
CACGACACCACCGCCCAGCAGGTGGCCGCCGGCAGCTTCGACGCCGGCGCCCTGAACGCCACGGTCTGGGACAGCCTGGTCGCCGACGGCGAGATCGACACCGACCGCGTCGAGGTCGTCGAGCGGGTCGGCCCGTACTACGACTACAACTGGACCGTCCACCCCCAGGTCGACGAGGTGTACGGCGACGGCACGATCGACGAGATCCGCACGGCGCTCACCTCGATGCACGAGACCGAGGGCGGCGGGGAGATCCTCGACATGTTCGAGGCCGAGCGCTTCGTCGCCACCGAGAACGCCAACTACGACGTGCTCGAGCAAGTCGCCCGCGACCTGGACATGCTCGAATGAGCCACGACCCCCACGCGGCCACGGCCGCCTGCGAGCTGGAGTCGGTGACGGTGGCCTACGGCGCCGTCACCGCGGTGCGCGACCTGACCCTGCACATCCCAGCGGGCGAGACGGTCGCGCTGGTGGGCTCCAGCGGTGCGGGCAAGACGAGCGTGCTGCGCGTGCTGGCAGGGCTCGTGACGCCCTCGGCGGGCACGGTCTCGCTACAGGGGCGCCCGTTGACCGAGCAACGTCGCGCGTTGCCGCAAATGGTCGGGATGATGCAACAGCGGCTGGACCTCGTCGGCCAGCTGGCGGTCAAGCACAACGTGCAGGCGGGCGCCCTGGGCCGGTGGGGGCTGGCGCGCAGCCTGGCGGCCCTGCTGCTGCCGCTGGAGCACCCTCCGGCGCGAGCCGCCGCCGAGCGCGTGGGCGTGGCCGACAAGCTCGGCGTCCGGGTGGCCCACCTCTCCGGCGGCGAGCAGCAGCGGGTGGCGCTGGCCCGGCTGCTGGTGCAGAACCCGTCGATGATGCTCGCCGACGAGCCCGTCGCCGCCCTGGATCCGGCCCTCGCCGACGACCTCGTGGCGCTGCTGTGCGACCTCGCCCGCGAGGGCGGGCGCACGCTGGTGGCCAGCCTGCACTCCCCGGAGCTCGCGCGGGCGCACTTCGACCGCATCGTGGGGCTGCGTCACGGGCGGCTGGCCTTCGACCTGCCCAGCGACCAGGTCACGGCCGACCGCCTCGACGGGTTGTACGAGCTCGACGCGTCCGAGCCCACCTCGATCGACCACGCGCCAGCCGATCACAGCGGGCCCCCGGGCGAGTCCCTCGTCCCCGACGCGTCCGCGCGGGGCGACGCCGCCCGATGACCACCCCGCGTACCCGCCGCGGCGGGGAGCGCGAAACCGGGGCGGACGCGGAGGGCCCGCCCGGGACCGCTGGCGGGCCGCTCGAGAGCGCCCAGCTGGTCACCGCCAGGCCACGGCCGGGCGCCCGCCCGCTGCTGGCGCTGCTGTTGGCCGTCGCGCTGGTGGCCAGCCTGCTCGCGCTCGATCCCCCCGAGGGGCTGCTCGACCGTGGCAGCTTGCGGGTGGCCGGGCAGATGCTGGCGTCGCTGCTGCAGCCGGATCTGTCCCCGGCGTTCCTGGCTCGGGTCGCCGAGGCGAGCCTGCTCACGTTGGCCTACGCGGTGGCCGGCATCTCCGTGGCGCTGGCGATCGGGCTGCCGGGGGCGGTGCTGGTCAGCGGCACCCTCGCCCGTCGGACCCTGACCAGGCTGCCGCTGGTGGGCGGCAGCCGCGGCGTGTTCGCCATCCTGCGCGCCCCCCACGAGCTCGTGTGGGGCCTGTTGTTCGTGCAGGTGTTCGGGTTCCACCCGCTCGCGGGGATCCTGGCCATCGGCCTGCCCTACGGGGCCATCATCGCCCGCGTGCTCGGCGAGCGGCTCCAGGACGTCCCCGACGGTCCGCTGGCCGCGCTGCGGTCGGCGGGGGCCTCGCCGGCCCAGCTGCTGTGGTACGGGCGCCTGCCGATCGCGCTGCCCGACATGATCGGCTACGTGATGTATCGCTTCGAGTGCGCGGTGCGGGTCTCGGCGGTGTTGAGCATCATCGGGCTGGGCGGCATCGGCCAGCAGCTCGAGATCGTGCTGTACGACCTGCGCTACGAGGGGATGTGGCCGCTGTTGGCGGCGCTGGTGCTGATGATCGTGGGCATCGACTGGTTGTCGGCTCGGCTGCGCCGGCGGGTGGGAACGTGAGCGAGCGGCTGGTGCGCCAGCCTCCCGAGCCGGGCGGCAGGCCGGTTGCGCACCGCGTGCCGACCCTGGCGGCCACGCTCGCGGCCGTCGCCGCCGTGGCCGCCTCGTGGTGGTGGGCCCTGGCCCAGCAGACCAGCCCGTTGCCGAGCCTGGGTGCCATCGTCGGACGCGCCGGGGACTTCGCCGGCGACCTCGTCGGCGCGGGCACCGACGGCCCCACCGCCTACAGCCAGGCCTCGCAGTGGCTGCTCATGGCCGACCTGGCGCTGGACACCGTGGTGATGAGCGTGCTGGCCTCCGGGCTGGCGGGCGTGGCGACCCTGGCCACGGTGGGCTTCGCCTCCCGCCTGCTGACCGTCGGCGAGCTCGCCTCCTCCCGCCGACGGGTCGGACGGGCGCTCTTCACGGTGACGCGCAGCGCGCACGTGGTGGCCCGTGCGGTGCCCGAGCTGATCTGGGCGCTGCTGATCGTGGTCGTGTTGAGCCCGAGCCTGGTGGCGGGGGCGGTGGCGCTGGCGATCCACGAAGTGGGGGTGCTCGGCCGGCTCAGCTCCGACGCGGTCGACAACCTCGACCGCGGGCCGCTGCGGGCGTTGCGCTCGGCCGGGGCCGGGACGGTGCAGGTGTACGCCTACGGGGTGGTGCCCCAGGTGCTGCCCCAGCTGGTGACGTTCCTGCTCTACCGGTGGGAGGTGGTGCTGCGCGCCACCGTGGTCGTGGCCTTCATCACCGGCGCCGGCCTGGGCGAGCAGCTGAACTCCTACCGGGTCCGGCTGCAATGGGACGACATGGGCCTGGTCCTGCTCGTCTACGTCCTGTTGGTCTTCGGCGCCGAGGCGATCGCCGCCGGGCTGCGCCGCCTGGCGCGCTGAGCAGCAGCCGCGGCCCACGCCGACGACCGCTGACGCTGGCCGAGGCGGGTGCTCCCCTGGCGGCCGCCGCCGTGACGGCCGTCAACGTGACGGCTGTCGCCGACTGGCGGCCGCATGTGGCCGCTCCACCCAGCCAGCCTGATCGTGCCCTTGTGAACTGTCGCCGACCGGCGGCTACATGTGGCCGCTCTACTCAGCCAGCCAGACAGGAACAGGAGGGCAGCCGGCCGCTAGACGCAGCGGTCGAACCCGCGCGTCGTCCGCCCGCCATCGGTGACGGGCTCGCACCGGTGGCAGGCTCGCACCGGTGGCGGGGGGCAGCGTCACCGCGCTCAGGCGCCGGCGGTGTCGTCGCGGGTGGCGGCGCCGTCGTCGGACTGGTCCGAGGCCGTGGCCTCACCGTCGTCGGGTTCGGCGTCGCCGGGGGCTGGCGCTTCCGCCCGCACGGCGGTGTGGGCCTCATCCGCGGGCCGGCCCAGCCGGCCGGCCTGGTAGTCCTCCATGGCCTGCACGATCTCGGCTTTGGTGTTCATCACGAACGGCCCGTAGGCGGCCACCGGCTCGCGGATCGGCTGGCCCCCGAGCAGGATCACGTCCAGCTGCGGATTGCGGGACTCCTGGGTGGGGTCGGCGGCGAGGGTCACGGTGTTGCCGGGGCCGAACTCGGCGAGTTGGCCGCTGCGCAGCGGGCGGCGCTCGGTGCCGGCGTAGCCGTTGCCGGCCAGGACGTAGGCCAGCGCGTTGAAGTCCTCGCGCCACGGCAGCGTCAGCGTCGCGCCGGGGCTGATCGTGGCGTGGACCAGGTCGATCGGCGTGTGGGTGATGCCCGGCCCCTCGTGGCCGGCGAGCTCGCCGGCGATGACGCGCAGCAGGCTCTCGCCGTCGGCCGAGGACAGCAGCGTGACGCTGGCGCCGCGGATGTCCTGATACCGCGGGGTGGCCAGCTTGTGGCTGCGCGGCAGGTTGACCCACAGCTGGAAGCCGTGGAACAGCCCGCCGCTCATGACCACGTGCTCCGGCGGGGTCTCGATGTGCAGGATCCCGCCGCCGGCGGTCATCCACTGGGTGTCGCCGTTGGTGATGACCCCACCGCCGCCGTGCGAGTCCTGGTGGGCCATCTCGCCGTCGATCATGTAGGTCACGGTTTCGAACCCTCGGTGGGGATGCCAGGCGGTGCCCTTCGGCTCGCCGGGGGCGTACTCGACCTCGCCCATCTGGTCCATGTGGATGAACGGGTCGAGCCGGCGCAGGTCCACACCGGCGAAGGCGCGCCGCACGGGAAAGCCCTCGCCCTCGTAGCCCTTGGGGGCGGTCGTGATCGACTCGACCGGCCGGTGGCGGGCGACGGTCGGGTCGACGCGCGGGACGCGGGGCAGCGTCAGCGGGTTGTCGACGGTGACGGCGGGCATGGGCGTGACTCCTGGCGTGGCGAGGGCGCGGTTGAACATTCAGGCGTTGCCTGAACGATAACGCCGCGACCCCGGCTGATTCTTCCGCCCTACTCGCACCTCGCCAGCGCCTCGCCGTCGCCGATGTCGTGCGCGCCCACGGGGACGGGCAGCCGTCCCGGGGCGGCGGCGCCCAACAGGACCCCGGTGACCGCCCGCATGGCCGCGCCGCCGCGGTCGTAGGCGGCCAGGTGGACGTCGGCGTCCAGGTGCGCGGCGTCGTAGGGCTCGGCGGCCGAGACCACGATCAGCCGTCCCGGCACACCGGCCAGCGCCGCGCCGAGCTCCCGCTGCGACGGGTGGTCCCACGCCGACACGGTGACCAGGACGGTGACGTCGGAGGCGGCGGCCGCTTGCCGCGCTGTCTCGATCTGCGCCGACGACGGCTCCACTCCGGTGGACACCGCGCGCACGGCGCGGTCGCGCTGGCTGAGCATGGCCCCCAGCACGTCAGCGCCGCCCTCGTCCGGCCCCACGACCGTCACCGCGTGCTCCGCGGCAATCGGGAGGGCGCCACACCCCGCCTCGATGGCGGTCACCGCTTCGCTGGCGACGCGCCGGGCGACGTCGACGTGGCGCGGGTGGCCGACGACGTCGGCGGGGGTGGCCGCGGTCGCGGCGCCGTCGCCGCCGAGCAGGCCGAGCTCGGCCTTCCAGGTCAGCACCCGCCGCACGGACGCGTCGAGCCGCTCCTGGGCGAGGCGGCCGTCTTCGACCGCGCCGATCAGCGCCTGGCGCAGGCGGGGAAGCTCGGGGGGCATGAGCAACAGGTCGGCGCCGGCGTTGATGGCCGCGAGGGCGACGTCGACCGGGTTGCCCTCGCGGGTGATGGCATCCATGTCCAGCGCGTCGGTCACCACCACCCCGTCGAAGCCGAGCTCGTCGCGCAGCACCTCCTGGAGCAGCGTGGGCGACAGCGTCGCCGGACGGCCCGGGCCGGCGAGGGCCGGCACGGCCAGATGGCCGGGCATGACCGCATCGACGCCCTCGTCGATCGCCTGCTGGAAGGGCGGCAGCGCGGTGGTGCGCAGCGCCTCCGCGGACAGCTCGACGGTGGGAAGCGCCTCGTGGCTGTCCACGGCGACGCTGCCGTGGCCGGGGAAGTGCTTGGCGGTGGTGCCCACGCCGCCGGCGCGCAGGCCCCGGATCTGAGCCGCCGCGATGCGGCCCACGAGCTGCGGGGACGCCCCCGGTGAGCGCACCCCGATCACGGGGTTGGCCGGCTCGGTGTTCACGTCCGCGCTTGGCGCGAACGTCACGTTGATGCCCACCGCCGCCAGCTCGCGCGCCGCGGCCTGTGCGCTGGCCTCGGCCAGGGCGGGGTCGTCGGCCGCGCCGAGCGCCATCGGGCCGGGCATGCGCGTGAACGGCTCGGGGGTGCGGGTGATCAGCCCGTGTTCCTGGTCGGTGGCGATCAGCAGCCCCACGCCGCCGTCGGAGACCGCGGCGCGCTGCAACCCCTGCGACAACCCGGCGATCTGGCCGGGCGCCAGCAGGTTCGCCCGCTGCGGGTCCGGCGGGTCGTCCACGCCGGCGTAGGTGAAGTAGATCACCCCGCCGAGGCGGTGGCGCTCGACGACCTCGGCGGGGGTTGGCACGCCGAAGCGGTCCCGGTTGTCCTCGGCGGCCGCAGCGCTCACGTCTGTGGGGTGAGCCCCGCGGACCGCGGCAACCAACAGCTGTCCGACCTTGTCGGCCACCGACATGCCCGCCAGCACTTCGTCGGCCCGCGCGGCGGCGCGCTCGTCGGCGGCGCCGCTCCCGCGGTCGTGGTCGGTGGCCCCGTCCGCCGGCGCGTCGCGGGCGCCGGGCTCGGTCGCCGGCTGGTCGAAGGTGGGACCCCCGGCCGATCCCGCGCCCCGGTCGAGGGTCAACACGGCCAAGCCCGCGCCGGCGGTGACCACGATCCCCACGAGGGCGACGAGCCATCGTCCGCGCACGCTCAGTCCGGTCCGCACAGGCTGTGCCCATCCGCGTGGTCACCGTTCGAGCCAGGCTAAACAAGCCCCGGGCTCAGCGCATGAGCGGGTGCGGCTCAGTCGGACCAGATCGCCCGGGTTGACGATCGCGGGTGCGGGTTACACTCCCGTCACGTTCTGCTCTGGACCGCACGGCAGCGTCCTGGGGGTCGTTCCGAGCTCGGGCTGCGGCGCACCTGCGGGTCCGCAACCCACTGGCCTGTGCACCCGCGGCCTGTCGGACACCGCCCACGTCGGCCCGCCCTACCGCCGCGCCCGCCGAGTCACCGCCGCAGGACAGCCCGCCAGCTCGGGGCGCGGGACGACCCCTCCGATGCCGGCCGGTGCGCCGCACGCCGGCCAGCCCAACCAAGGAGGGCTCCGTGACCGACGATCCTGTAACCGTGCCCGATTTCGTTCCCACCAGCATCGAAGAGCAGCACCAGGAGATGGCACGCCAGCAGGTTCGCGACTCGCGCTCGCCGCGGTCCGCGCCGCCCGCGCCCCATCCCGAGCCGCAGGACGCCGCCGTCCAAACACGAGCCACCGCCCAGGAGGTCACAGGCACGCGGTCGAACCCCCGATGGCTCGACCAGCTCTCCGGCTCCGAGGTTGGGCTGGCCACGGCCGCCATCGTCGTCGGTCTGCTCGGCGTGACGGCGCTCACGGTCTTTTGGACGTGGCTCGCGATGAGCGAAGACCCGATGTGGTGGTGGTTCACGCCCGTGGGGGCCGGCCTGAGCGTCGCCTTGGCCATCGCCGCGGTCGCGCTCAACCAGTACCGCCAGAAGCTGACGGCGGCGACCGTCCCCCCATCCGAGTAAACGGGTCGCCGGCGAGCACCACCAGCCCGACCGCGACCACGCTCACACCCGCTGCGCGAGGCGTCATGACATCTCACCTGTGCGGTACGCGGTTGCTGATCACCCGCTGGCCGGACCGCGGACCACCGCAGCCCCGCCAGACTGAAGTGGTTGGTGGACAAGGATAGTAGCGAGCGCGTTTCACCGCGCCTCGATGGTGCAACAACGGGGAAGCGAGCACCCGGCTTCGGAGGCACCGGCGGTGAACGACGGCTTCGACTCAACATCGGTCCCATCGTCCCACGAGCGAGCTGCTTCCCCACCGCCGCCTCCGTCCGGGGCAGCCACCGGCGACGCGCCGTCCTCGGCGAGACCCCGCGGGCCCGGCCGCGTCGTGGGCCTGGTGACAGCGGTCCTGGTCGCGGCCGTGGTCGGGGCGGTGGTCGCGGTCCCGGTGACGTTGGCGCTGGTCGACGACGCCGGCGACGGGGGTGACCGCAGCGAGCTGGGCGAGCAGATCGGCCTCGACGGCACCGGCTCCGACGACGGCGCCGGCGACCAATCGAGGGAGGCCGACGAAGCCGACGGGGCTGGTGACCCCTCGGTGGCCGAGATCGCCGACGAGCTGGTGCCCAGCGTCGCTAGCGTCGACGTCGGCGGCAGCGGCCTCCGGCCCGGCCAGGGCGGCGGGTCGGGCTCGGCGGTGGTCTACCGCGAGGACGGCTATCTGCTGACCAACGCCCACGTGGTCGGCGACGCCGACACCGTGGAGGTGACCCTGCCCGACGGCACCCGCGCCGACGCCGACGTGGTCGGCCGCGAACCCACCAGCGACGTCGCCGTGCTCCACCTCGCCGACGACCGCGACCTCGACCTGCCGGTGCCCGACTTCGCCGATGACCTGCCCCGGGTGGGCGAGACCGCCATCGCCATCGGCTCGCCGTTCGGGCTGGACGCCACCGTCACCACCGGCGTCGTCAGCGCCGTCGGCCGCAGCGTGCCCGACACCCCGCTGACCAACGCCATCCAGACCGACGCGCCGATCAACCCGGGCAACTCCGGGGGGCCGCTGGTCAACGGCGACGGCGAGGTGATCGGCATCAACACCGCCATCATCGGGCCCCAGCGCACCAACATCGGCATCGGCTTCGCCGTGCCGATCACCAACGCCGGCCCGATCGCCGACCAGCTCATCGAGACCGGCGAAGTGCGCTTTGCCCAGCTCGGC